>NZ_JBHJTJ010000009.1:0-153687 GCF_042267765.1 Gottfriedia sp. NPDC056225
TCTATATATAATACTAAATCTTTAATGATCTGAGAGAACTTATTTACATCCGATACAACTTCCATCGATAAATTACTAACGATATGAAGTGTGACAAAGCCTACTTCTTCTATTGGTAAAATTATATCTATTTCTTTATTTATTAAATCAATAACTTCTTGTGCAATTTTAAAATACTCTGGATACATCGCTTTTGTTTCTTGTAAGAACGGATTATCTACATTATAGCCTTCTCTAATTCGTTTGATCGCAAATATTAAGTGGTCAGTTAATCCAATATGAATTTGCTCATTTAAAGTGCATCCCGTTCTTTCAGAAATTAAATAAATCGCTTGCTGTAGTGTACCCATTAATTTTTCATCCATAAAGTTAATTAATGATTTATATTGTTTTTGTTTTTGTTCATCAGTTAAGATAAACATTTTCTCTACTACACCTTCGGAAATTAAATCTCCTCTAGTTTTATTAAAACCGATACCTTTTCCTAAAAGTACAACTTCGGTATGATCGGGATTTTTAGCAATTAATACGTTATTATTAAGCACCTTTTTGATTGTATAGCAAACCGACATTTTTTTTATCACCCCCAAGTTAAAAAATCGCTTTTATATCATAACATAATTTTTCAAAAATAGTTTATACACAAATTATGTTTCATAAATTAATCATATTTTTTTGAATATCTATTATATTAGGATAGAATATAAAAGTATAAATATAAATCAAGTGGGTGTTTAGTATTATGATTAAATTATTTGTAAGTGATCTAGATGGTACGATGTTTCACCAAGGTCAACTATTTGAACATGACGTTGAAGCATTAAAAAACCTTATAGATCAAGGGGTTATATTATGTTTTGCATCAGGTCGTTTAGACTATGAAATTGTAAAAATTATGGAAAGTATAGGAAATAACTTCCATCGTATTAGTATGAATGGAACTTATATTTATTCAAATGAAGGTGAAGCTTTATTAGATGCTACTTTTCATCCAAGTGTCATAGACAAAGTATATGAGATGATTACACATGATAAATTTTTAATCTATGTAGCCGATAACTCTACTTACTATATTGAAGAGAAAACTGACTTAGTAAAAGAAATCGAAAAAAACTCTAGCATGAATGCAGTTGAATTGAAAACATTAAAATCTGATCTAGGTAAGTCAATTACACCAAAAAAATATGTAGTTTTAGGCGAAGACGAAGATTTACTTGAACTTCAAAAAGAATTACAAAAAGAACTACCGGAATATGTTACTTCTTTTATATCAGCAAAAAATTGCTTAGATATTGTCCCAGTAAATGTAAGTAAAGGATCTGCAATTCAAATATTAATTGAAAAACTAGGCATTAAACCTAACGAAATAGCTTGTATAGGTGATGCTTACAACGATATTTCAATGTTTGAATTAACTCCAAATAGCTTTGCTATGGAAAACGCAGATGATGAAGTGAAAAAATATGCTTCTTATACAGTTCCTTCTGTAGCTGAAGCTGTTAAAATTGTTTTACAAATGAAGTAAAAAGTAAGGGTGCTTTTAGAAGCACCCTTTTTGTTTGTAGAAGAATATTGGAAATGCGAACACTAAGTGAACTTGGTTGATAAAGTTGTGAGTTTGGTTGATAAAATGGGGGTCTTCGTTGATATAATGTTGTTCCTCGTTGATATTGTAGCAATCCTTGTTGATAATTTGCCTGATTCGTTGATATTGTAGTAAACTCCGCTGATAACGTCGCGCAATTCGTTAATATTGTAGAGTTCTCCCCAGATATCGTCGCAAAAATTCATACTTTTTTATGATTTAACTCTATTTTGCTTAGTATTGGGTTCTACACACTTAATTTTATTTGATTTCATTTACTTTATTTTATTTCATTTGCTCTATTTTTATTGAATCGTGATTTTATTTGCAGTTGTCATGATTTTATTTGTAGTTTCACTAGTTTTATTTGCACTTCGTCAGTTTCATTTGCACTTTTACCTTTTTTATTTGCACTTCCCCAGTTTCAGCTTTCATTCGCAAGTACTATGTTATTCAACAACAAAAAAGAGTGCAAACATGCACCCTTTTTAACGGTCAATATCAATTGTAAATCGATAACGATCAGCTCGATAAATACAGCTTACGTATTCAAGAGGTAAACCATCATTAATAAATGTTATTTGGTGTAATTCTAATGCTGGAGAATCCTCTGCCACTTCGAGAATTAAAGAATCTCTTTCCGACATTAGCGATGCTTTAATCCATTTAGTAGCTTTTTTAATTGTATAACCTAAAGAAACTTCAAAGTATTCGTATAAAGAATGATTTAATGCTTTTTCATCAATTCGATTTACTAAATTTTTAGGTAAATACGTTGTTTCGATTGCAATTGGATGCTCATTTGCTAAACGACATCTTTCAATTTTAAAAACTTCAGAGCCACTTTCAATTGATAAAACTTCTGCTAAATATTCATCCGCTTCAATTGTTGAAAATCCAAGTAACTTATTAGTTGGTGTTAATCCAATTGATGTAATATCTTCAGAAAAACTCCTTAATGATTTAAGGGATTCCTCAACTTCAATTCCATCTTTTACTGAAACAAACGTACCAATTCCACGCTTCCGACTTATTAAAGATTCTTTTACAAGATTGTTTAAAGCCTGTCTAATTGTCATCCTACTTACATTTAACATCTCACTCAATGTTTGCTCAGAAGGGATTCTGTCCCCAGGTTTCCATTCTCCTGAGCTAATTTTCACCTTTAAAATCTCTTGTATTTGAAAATAAATCGGTAAAGGAGAATTTTTATCTAGCCTTAACATTATTTGTTACAAAGTGAGTATGCTTCTTCATCAACCACAATTGTAACGTTATTATGCTGTTGTAAAGCAGTAGCCGGGCAGTTAATATCTATTTTTCCATTTAACATTTCTTTTACTGCTTCTGCTTTTTTAATTCCTGATGCTACTAAGATAATTTCTTTAGCTCTTAAAATTGAACCAATTCCCATAGTTACAGCGTGAGTTGGTACATCTTCTTCGTTCTCAAAATATATTTTATTCGCATTACGTGTTGATTCAGTAAGTTCTACGATATGAGTCGGTGTATCGAAAGGAGTTCCTGGCTCATTAAATGCGATATGTCCATTTTCGCCAATTCCTAGAAGTTGTAAATCTACAGGATGCTTCTGTAATAAGTCCTCATAATTTTTACATGCTTCTTCTAAGTCTTTAGTATTTCCATTCGGTAAATGGTTTTCTTTAAATTTCAAATGATTAAATAACTGTTCAGCCATATAAGTATGATAGCTTGTTTGATCATCCTCAGCTAATCCAACATACTCATCAAGATTAACTGTAATTACATTTGACATATCCGGTTTATTGATTCGGAATTGTTCATAAATACCTAGAGGTGAGCCACCAGTAGCTAAACCTAGAGTAAATTCATCTTTCCCTTCAATTGCTTGTACCATTTTTTCATATGCTACTTTTGAAATTTCTTCAGCGTTTTTTACTACGATTACGTTCATAAAGTCACCTCATTAAAATTTTTACCTTGTCTAGTAGTGTTAATTACGAAAAACTCAGGAGTCATTTGGACAAAATCAGCATCTTTTCCAGGTTTTAATGCTCCCTTATGTGTAAGCCCAAACTCTTCAGCTTGGTTTATTGATGTCATTTGTACTGCTTCTTCTGGAGTACAGCCTGTAAATTTCATAATATTTCTAAATGCTTCATCCATTTTTAAAATACTACCTGCAAGCGTGCCGTCTTCTAATCGTGCACTTTTGTTTGCTACAAATACAGGTTGTCCACCTAATTCATATTTACCGTCATTAAGACCTTTTGCTCTCATTGCATCGGTAATTACGCTAATTTTTTTAGCTCCTTTTAATCGGTAAGCAAGCTTAACCATATCAGGATGTATGTGAATTCCATCAGGTATCAATTCAACCATTACTCGTTCATCTAAAAGTACATTTCCTACTGTACCTACTTCACGATGATGCATAGGTCTCATTTGGTTGTATAAATGTGTAGCATGAAAAATATTTCTACCTTCAAAATCTGCACTTACAGCATCAGAGTGACCAACAGTTCCAATAACATTTGTTCGTTGTAGCTCTGCTTCTAGCTCTTTTGCACCCTCAACCTCTGGTGCATAAGTAACTAACTTTATTAATCCTCCCGAAGCTTCTTGCCATTTTTTAAATAATTCTACGTCAGGATTTATAATGTATTCTAGAGGCTGCGCTCCAGCTTTATTTTTATTAACAAATGGTCCTTCTAAATGAATATATTCAAAATGTGCACCAAGCTCTTTAGCTTCCTTTAATGATCTCAATGCATTTTCTATATTTTCTTTAGACTGAGTCATTGTAGTTGGAAAAAAGGTTGTAACCCCTTCTTTCATCATTTTGTTACTCATAGTAACCATCGTGTTAGGATCAGCATCCATCGCATCAACATCGTATGCTCCATGAATATGAATATCAATCATCCCTGGAATAATAACAGTACCGTTTCCATCAATTATTTCTTCGCCTTCATTTACATAACCGTCCATGTGGCCGATATTAGAAATTTTTTCGTCATATCGAATGTAACCCTTTTCAATTACTTCTGTGCCCGTATAAATTTTTACATTAATAATTGATTTCATATACTCTCCTCTTTCCTAATTCTAAGAAGTTTATAAATAACCGCATATAGAAAGTAGTGTTTACTTAATCATCATTCACATTCATTTAGATCTATACTAGGATTTCTACTTACCCATTGTATGATATATACTCCTAGTTGTCTATACTACCTATGTTAATTTCATAAAATCGTCATAAAAAATTATGGTATTTTCATTATAAAATAGAATGTAATTTGCTCTTATACCCATCTTTATATGGGGGCATTGGTTAAGAAATAGCTTTATGATCTAATGTCCTTACTCATAAAGGGCTCATGAGCTAAAAACATAGCTTATTGACCTATTTTTCTTACTATTAAAGGGGTCAGAGATACAAATGACCTATTCACTTATATAAAAAATAATCAGTCAGTTTAATCCCTCTACCCTCAAAAAATAAAAGTATTGGATCGATCCTTAAGGATTAACCAATACTTCTTGTTTTTCAATATATAAGTTATGACCATTTGTTGATAATTCGATATCTCCGTATTGATCGGTTGTGTATTGCTTGATTCCTAGATGATTTAGCCGCTTCATTACTGATCGATGTGGATGACCAAATAGATTAAATTTATCATACGAGAGAATTGCTACTGTTGGGTTGACAGCAAATAAAAAAGCTTCTGAAGTTGATGTTGATGAACCATGATGTGGAATTTTTAATACTTGAGCGTCAATATTTTCACTTTTGATTAGTCTTTGTTCAGCTTTTCTTTCAATATCTCCAGTCAATAGAATTGATATGTCTGCATACTTTACTTTTAAAACGATTGAACTATTATTATTTGTATAGGATTTTTTCCCACTATTTAATACTGTGATATCTACATTTGGATCTAGTAAGATCTTCTCATTTAACTTTGCGATGCTAATTGGGATATTCTTTTGAAACGCTTCTTTCTTATATAAGTAATAAGAGTGTGAATTATATTTTTTTCCACTATCTAATATTTTCGATATTTTGACGCTATTCATGACTTTTAATAATCCGCCTATATGATCAATGTCTGGATGTGTACTTACAAGTAGATCAATTGCATTGACATGAAGTCGTTTAAGTTTTTTTATAACAGCTCCACCATGTTCTACATCTCCTCCATCAATCAACACTGTCTTTCCATTTGGTAAAATCAATACCATGCTATCGCCTTGACCTACGTCAAAAAAATAAACTAATAAAGGATGCGTAATATAGCCATAATTTGTTGTTCTTGCATCTGTATATAAATTATTACTAAAAAAAACAGTATAAAAAATAATAATAGAAATTACGAGAGAATAGAGTTTTCGATTTTTGTCCATTCACACTTCCTCCTACTATTATTTTCTCATTGCAATTTCAAAAGTATGTATGAGTTCCGTAAAAATAAGTTGGATTTAGAGTATACATCTTTTGAATATGAAGTTCAAATTGGATCACAGCTCATTATACAAATCAAAAAACTGTAAGCAATTTTTCTTACAGTTTTTTAACGAATCAATATTCATTTTTATGTTACTCAAAAACTTCCTCTAATCTTTTTACAACTAGTAAGGATTCGCTAACTTGCATAGTAGTCTGATTTGTAATGTATACGCCGTGCATGCCTAATTTTAGAGCAGGGGATATTTCATTAATAAAATTGTCTCCAATTGAAACAACTTCGTGTGGTAAAACATTGAATTTATTCATAATATTTTTAAAATGATTTTCCGTTTCTAGTGGCTTCTTTCCATCTGTAATTTCCAAATGGAACAATCCATTTAAATCAAGTAAATTTAGTAATCGAGTTACATCCTCTCGATCCGAATTTGTTAACAAGACTAATTTTTTAGTATCTTTTACTTGCTCTAAAGCTTGTTTTAAACCTTTAATATATGGGATACTAAATTCCTTTGTTGCCATGAACTCTTTTGTTTTATCATAGCAATGAAATACGTCTTTTGCTCCATAGTGATAGCTTGCCACTAAAGGAATCCACCAACCATCCCCAACAGGTATGTAAGGCAATTCATAATTGATCCGATCAAGATAGTTATCTTGTAATTCATCTTTAGACAGAAGCTGACCTTCCCAAGTGAAAACCTGAATCGGCTTTAAAGTAATTGGGTCTAACGAAATAATTAAATCATTTTCAGCATCGTAAATTTTTCCAATTGTTAAAGCATGGTCATAATCTTTGATTTTTTCATAGTCCCTCAAAAAGGAATCACGTTTCTCTGGACTAACTTCATTTGCTAGTAGTTTAGCATAGTAATCGTAATGTGTTGTTCCGTCATATAAAGTACCATCTAAATCAAAAACTAATACTTTTGAATTCATTAATATGTTATGCATTTGCGACTCCTTAGCTGTCTTTGTCTTTTACATCCAGAATAAAATTAAATGTCTGTTTTTCGTCATTTAAATTAAATTCATAAAATATTTTATACATACCCGCTTTAGGTAAATCAAGTTCATAGTTTACTTTAGAATTTTTTTCTGGATTATTTACTTGTTTAAAATACGTTCCATCTTCATTAATAATATAAAATTGGTGATTTGTAAAATTCGAACGTTTTTTAAACTGTTCAAAATCAAATGTTATTTGACTCTTTGTTTTTGGTAGGATCGATGTATATAACAACGAGACTGTATAATCATCATACTTCTTAGTCAAAATTGCTGTAGGAAATACTTCATCGGTTTTATCCTTTTGTTTTTGAAAAATCTTCGTATCAAGCGTCTGATTATTTAAAAATACACTTACAAAATATGTAACATTTTTCTTAAAGGCATACTTAAATGTAAATTGATTATTTCCGTTATAATCAGGGGTAATTATTTTATAAGATTTTAAGTCGTCCGTAGTAATAAATATTTTAATTTTGTCGCGCTGCAGTATACTCATTGATCTAGAAGCCACACTTACTTCTTGCCTAATATTTTTCGTTGTAAGATTCCATTTAACCTTTTGGACTTTAAGTGAGTTAGCCTGACTTCCATTTGATAGTATACTATGGTTAACTAAGCGGTTACTAATTAATAAGATAATAAGGATAGCTATACATAGAGTTGCAATAAATCGAAATTTCATAGATCATTCTCCCTTAAATAGTTAAAATTAACAATTTTTTGTCATTTCGAGAAAGTTCAATTTCATATTGTAAACTCTTTCATTATTCAATTACCTATGCAATAATTAAAATTCGCCATAAATTATCTGTATTGGTTAATTTTGTCTATAGTTTTTTCTATATTTATTAACTACTACGTTCGACTTACATTTTCCTTTAAGTAGCTATATAAATTAGAATGTTTTTTATTTAAATGTAGAGACTAAATTACTGATAAAGGATGGGCTATTCAATTAAGTTTTTAAGGAGGATATTTAAATGAGTATACATATTGGCGCAGAACAAGGCGCGATTGCGGATAAAATTTTATTACCTGGTGACCCTTTAAGAGCAAAATATATCGCTGAAACATTTTTAGAAGATGTTGTCTGCTATAATGAAGTACGTGGCATGCTTGGTTTTACTGGTACATACAAAGGTCAAAGAATTTCCGTTCAAGGTACTGGAATGGGAATACCTTCAATCGGAATTTATGTAAATGAGCTGATTAATAGCTATGGTGTAAAAACATTAATTCGCGTAGGTACTTGTGGCGGGCTTCAAAAAGATGTAAAAATTCGTGATGTTATAATAGCGATGACTACATGTACAGATTCAAATATGAATCGTCAAACATTCCCTGGGTTCGATTATTCTCCATGTGCTAGCTTTGATTTACTTAAGAAAGCATATGATGGCGCAATTAATAAAGGGTTAAATGTAAAAGTAGGAAATATTTTAACGTCAGATATATTCTACCGAGATAGTATGGACATGTATGAAAAATTAGGAGAATACGGTGTTCTGGCTGTAGAAATGGAAACAACAGCTTTATATACAATAGCTGCTAAACATAGTGTAGATGCACTTACTGTTTTAACAGTAAGCGATCACATCTTCACTGGTGAAGAGACATCTGCACAAGAAAGACAAACAACTTTCAATGATATGATTGTTATTGCTTTAGATGCTGCGATTGCTGAATAGTACAGAAATATTTATATAAAAAAAGGATGACTCTTTAGTTAAAATACTTATGAGTCATCCTTTTTTAATTAGTTAAGCGACGAAAACACGAACACTATGTGAACTATATTGATAAAGCTGTGAACTCCGTTGATATAGATCTAATTCTCGTTGATATATTACTAAAACAGGTTGATATATCACTTTTTCAGCTTAGACGACAAAGGCCTGCTTTTTTTTATGTAACCAATAAAGTTAAAACTTATATCTCGTTTTAATACCACTTTATGGCCAATCAAAGGTACAATAATATTATCGAATTTCAACATAAGGATGGTAAAGAATGAAGAAACATCAATCAATCTTATTTTTCACTTGGATTGTAAGCATTATTGCAACACTAGGTAGTTTATCTTTTTCCATTATTAATCATTGGACACCTTGTTCATTATGCTGGTATCAGCGAATTTTCATGTATCCAATTGTTTTTATTGTCGGTATTGCCGTTTATAAAAATAAAGTAAAAGATGTTATTTATGTTTTACCATTATCATTAATTGGTATGTGCATTTCAATCTATCATATTTTAATTCAAAAAGTTCCTGCTATGAAGGAAACGGCAACTCAATGTGGACCTGTTCCTTGTACTGGCGACTATTTAAATTGGTTTGGTTTCATTACAATTCCGATGTTAGCGTTTGTTGCTTTTCTACTTATTAATATTTGCTGTATTTCTTTATTACGAAAATCAAACTAAAACAATTCGAGCTGTTCGGTAGATGAAGGTCCAAATTCAATACCTAGCAGCTTCATTAATTGTTTTGCATTATCCGCTGCATCTCCACCAGAGTTATTATTAAAAAGAACACATATTTCTTTTGTATTTTTTGCTAATTGTTCAATTCTTGCTACCCATTCAAAAAGCTCTTCTTCGTTATAACGATATAAATACCGTACTTCTCGCCAATTATCTTGTCCGTTATGATTCCATCCATATATGTTTCGTCCATGAAAACGGATTAAAGTTAAATTCGGATTTGTTGGGTGTAGTACAATTGGTATACTTCCATTTCCCGCTTGAGGCTCATCGCAAATTGAATGAATCCATCCTTCATCTTCCATAAATTTTAAAGTTTGATCATAAAATTGAGGATAAAACCATGATTGATTTCGAAATTCTAAAATTGCCGGAAGTCCTTTCAGTTTACTTTTCATAATTCGAAGCAATTCAACATTTTCTTTCTTGCAATTAAACCAAGGTGGAAATTGAAATAATATTCCTTTTAATTTATTTGCTTCAATTAAAGGTTGAATTGATTCTAAAAATGGTGTTAATAGTAATATTTGTTCCTCTTTCGAATAATTTTGTCTTGAATGACCGGTTATACCGCCATAAGCTTTAACAATAAATGAAAAATCTGAAGTAGTTTGATTCACCCATTTATGATAGTTTGATTGCGGCATGATACTATAATAAGAAGAATCTATTTCAACAATTGGAAAATGGGTGCAATATTGTCTTAATTTTTTGGATGAGTGGATCCGGTCAGGGTATAAACTATCATGGTCCCCCCACCCAGTAACTCCTATTTTTATTTCCATAATTCTCTCCAATAGCTCATTGATTATTAATAATTAATTATTTCTATTTTTCATTAAAATAAACGATATAGTCTGATATAAATACTTATTTTAGTAGAAATTGGAGTAAAGTGTAAATGATTAACGAGACAATACAAGAACTAAAAGAGAAAATTGCTGAACTTGAAGAAAAAGTAATATCATATGAATCTATTTTAAATACAATTACTTCTGGGTCTATCTTTTCAAATAACACTCGTGAATTATCTAGCTCAAATCAGTTAACTAGAAATACAGATATTCGTAATTCCATTAACGAACTTCCATTACACACTAAATACTCGATCTTTTTTGCGAATAGTAAAAGAACTTTACAATCGATTTACGATGCTTTACCGCACCATATTTTATTTATAGATAAAAATGGTATTATTACGTTATACAATCAGCAGGTTGCGAATGATTTTAGAATCACTAAATACGAACTGATTGGTAGACATATTAGAAATTTGTTAAAAATAGAAGATAAAGAGATTTGTTTGCTTCAAACACTATATACCGGCGAAGAATTTTATAATAAAGAAATTTTAAATATTAACTACGGCATCATTAACACTCGTATTATCCGTGACATTAATGGTGAAATCTTAAGAGTGATCGGTATTTTTCATAATTTAAACGAAGCAAGAGAATCTGAAAAACTAGCTATGTCAGGGAGAATTGCTGCAGGGATTGCCCACGAAGTTCGCAATCCACTTACGACAGTGAGAGGGTATTTACAATTTTTACAAGAAGAAGCCCCACCTCATTATAAGCAATTATTTAATGATCTTCTGATTCCAGAATTAGACAGAGCAAATGGCATAATCACTGATTTTTTATCTATTACAAAGAATGCAAACTATAAACCAGAGGCAATTAAGATTAATGATTTTATATCAAATCATATAAAACAGTTATTATTCAGTGAGACATTTTTAAATAACGTAAAATTTAAATTTTTCTTATCTGAAGATTTAATAGCAACACATATATTTTTTGATAAGAATCAACTCGTTCAAGTATTTTTAAACTTATTTCAAAATGCATTAGATGCGAAAAAAGAAGAGTTACTGATCATTAATATTGCTACTTTTATCGATGAAGATATCATTTATATTACCTTTAAAGATAATGGTACAGGAATTCCTTCTGCTGACTTACCATATATATTTGATCCTTTCTTTTCGACGAAAGATGACGGTACCGGACTTGGTTTACCATTAACAAAAAAACTGATTCAAAATCATAACGGCACGATTTCAGTACTAAGTGGAGATAATGGAACTACCTTTACAATTACATTACCTATTAAGTGCACTGCTGTTTAATAAGGAATAGTATCTTAGAATACAAGCTGTCGAACCCTTCGATGGCTTTTTATTATGGCAATTTATTTAAGGGGGTATCTTTGCGGCGTTTTTCAATTAAAGTTGATTTTGGGATCTTCATTTATAGATATTTAGTAGAAGTCTTCATTATATTAGTAGAATTTGAAAGAATTAGAGGAAACTATTCACTTTTCCATTATTGTGCATCTACTTTTAAGGCGAGATACCCTAACCGGTATAGGTATTATCTTATCTATTTTAGGATCCTCTCGTATTTATTTGCAGTTTACGAGTTCTTATTTGCAGTTTACGAGTTCTTATTTGCACATTTCACTTATTTATTTGCACTGTTCATTTACTTATATGCACTTCCCATGGTTCTATAAGCATGCCGACCACTTATTTGTACATTCCACTGTTTTATTTGCACCGTTCAATTTCTTATTTGCACTTTTCAAAGTTTATTTGCACTCCGAGTTCTTATTTGCACGTTTCACAGTTCTAATTTTCACATTCACGTTCTAATCGTTTATTTCTAATACTTTTCTTGTAACTATCTTCTATAAAACAAAAAAGAAGATGCCCCTTTACAAATCTGGGACATCCTCTTTTTTATACAGTTAGAATAATTTTCCCTGTTGATTTTCTACTTTCTAATAAGTCATGTGCAAGTTTTCCATCTTTTAAAGGAAACACGGTAGGTTCTTGTACGATTAATTGTTTATTTGCAATCCAATTAAATAGTTCATTACTTCTACGTAGTCTCTCTTCTTTTGAAATTAAAACATTCCACAAGTCTCCACCTGTTAGTGTTTTTGATGTATCCATTAACATTCTAGGATCGATATGTACTGGGTCTCCACCAGCCATTCCGTAAAACACGACTGTTCCGTGAATTTTAGTAGCTTCAAAGCTATCCATTATTGTCGAACCTACTGATTCATACACTACATCCACACCGTTTTTTTCTTTAACCTTCGATACCCAGTCTTCATTATATAAAAATACTTCTTTTGCACCAATTGATAGAGCTTTGTCTCTTTTTTCTGTAGATGAGGTTAATCCAATTACCTCGCCGCCTTTTAAACGTATCATTTGAGTTAATAATTGACCAACGCCACCTGCTACAGCATGTACAAGAGCAACATCACCAGCTTTTATTTTATAACTATCATTAATTAAATAATGTGCAGTTAATCCTTGTAACATAATAGAAGCAGCAATTTCAAAACTAATTTCATCCGGAATTGGTACAATATGAGTTTCTTTTGCAGCAACGTACTCTGCATTTGCAAACGGAACATCAGCAAAAGCTACTCGATCACCTACTTTATAGTCTGTTATATTCGAACCAACTTCGGTAATAACTCCAGAACCCTCGTACCCTAAAATATAAGGTGGATCACCTGCTAAATGATAATTCCCTTTGCGACGGTATATATCTGCAAAATTAACACCTACTGCCTTCATTTCAATTAAAACTTCGTCGGTTGAAATGGTAGGTGCCTGGATTTCTTCATATTTTAATACGTCTGATTGACCAAACTCTCTAAAAACTAGTGCTTTCATTTACATACTTCCTAACCTTTTAAAATTCAAAAATAAAATCTTCATCTGTTAATTTTTCCACTGTAACTGCTTTTACATACCCATTTCCTTTTACAGAGAAAAAATCATGGTTTTTTGTATCTGTTTTTAGTCCATTTAAAACAATTGGATTAATATCTTCTTCGTCAAAATAAGGATCAAATCCTAAGTTCATTAATGCCTTGTTTGCATTATATCGAATAAACTTATTAACTTCCTCTACTAGACCAATTGAAGAATAAATTTCATCTGCATATTGTAATTCAATCTCATACAATTGAACTAATAATGACATTGTTTCATTGAAAAGTCGAGTTTTTTGTTCATCATTAAATTGGTCATAAATTTGTTGTGCTAACAATCCTACAAATACTCCGTGAATACTTTCATCTCGTAAAATAAGATTAATAATTTCTCCACTTGCGGTCATTTTCCCTTGACCTGCTAAATATAACGGGAAGAAGAATCCACTATAAAATAAATAGCTCTCTAAAAATACACTTGCAACCATTGCCATGTATAGCTCTTCATCTGAAACATCACGCTTTAATAAATTTAAATAATAAGAAGAAATTAACTCTGATTTTTTCGTTAAAATTGGATGCTCGTCCACCCATTTAAATAGCTCATCAATTTCATCTTCTGTAGCAAGGGTTGTAAAAATATGTGAATAGCTCTTAGCATGCACTTCTTCCATCGCACCCATAAATGCTAGTACACTTTTAGCTTGTAAGTTTTTTAAATGAACTAAGATTAATGGCATACCTTCTCCGCCCTGCTTAGTATCTAATAATGTTAGTCCACCTAATACCTTTTTAAAAGCTGCTTGTTCTTCTTTCGTTAATGTATTCCAAGTATTTTTATCTGATGAAACGACGATTTCTTCTTCTGTCCAAAACTGAGATAAATTTTGCTTCCAAAATACTAAACTAAAATCATCTTCTTTTTTATTCCAGTTAACAGCTTTCATCTATATTTTCCCCCTAATCATAAAGAAAGCCCGATGATATAGAACAATATGCTTAAAGCATTCTATATTCGAGCTTCTCACTTAGACCATCAAGTAATTTAATTTCGATTTAATTTATTCTATTTAACTATTATCTTATACTGAACAACTAATGCACTCTTCCACACTTAATTTGCGAGTACGTGTGTAATATAAACTCTTTAATCCTTTTTTATTAGCATAAATATAGTATCTAGCAAGCTCTCTTGTCGAGACATCACTGTTTACATATAGGATTGTACTTATCCCCTGGTCGACATGCTGCTGAATTTCAGCGATTAAGTCAATTAGCTTAAACTGGTTCACATCATATGCTGATTTATAATACCAGAAACTATTTTTTGATAAATAAGGCATCGGATAATATGTTGTTGAATTTGCATAAGTTCTAGATTCAATAACATTTACAATTGGCATAACCGATGATGTAGCGTTTTGAATATAACTAATTGATTGTGTAGGTGCGATTGCTAAACGATAGCTATTATATAAACCATATGCTTGTACTTGCTTACTCAATGTAACCCAGTCAAATTCATTAGGTATATAAATACCGTTAAATAATTCTTTCACCTTGTCAGTTTTAGGTTCAAATGATTTAGAAGTATACTTTTCAAAATAAGTACCTTTCGCATATTCACTCTTTTTGAAATCCTTAAATGTTTTACCTGTTTCCTTAGCAATTAACATACTTTTTTCGATCGAATAAAAGTTTACCATCATAAAAAATGTATTCGCAAAATCCTTTGCCTCAACACTTTCATATGCAATACCATTTTTCGCAAAAAATCCATGCAAATTCATCGCACCTAAACCAACCGAATGAAGCTCTTCATTAGCTTTTTTAACAGTAGGTGCATTTTCTATTTCTGTCATATCTGCTACGGCTGTTAAAGCTTCTATACCAACATGTACAGATTCTCTAATCGCTTTATTTTCCATTACATTTACGATGTTTAAAGATCCTAAATTACAATTTACATCACGTTTGATTAAGTCTTCTTCACCATAGTTGTTGATAACTGATGTTTCTTGAAGTTGAAAGATTTCTGTACACAAATTAGACATCTTTATTTCACCAATATCCTTTAATGCATGCTGCTCATTCGCATTACTTTTATACATTAAATATGGATAGCCAGATTCTAACTGAATCGCAGCAATTTTTACTAAAAGGTCTCGTGCACTTAAATCTATTTTTTTCTTTTTAATGCGATCATTATTTACTAATTCTTCATATCTTTCATCGATATCAAAATCATCTAAATGAATTCCATACTCTTTGTACACTGTATATGGTGCAAATACGTAGAATGGTTCATTTTTCTCAGCTAGTTCAAAGAATTTATTTGGAACAATTAATCCGATTGAAAGTGACTGAATTCTACTTTTCTCATCGGCATTGATTTTTTTTGTATCAAGAAATTCAACTACGTCCCAGTGGAAAATATTTAAATAGGTTGCACCAGCACCTTTACGTTGTCCAAGCTGGTTAGCATACGAAAACGAATCTTCTAATAGCTTCATTACAGGAACAACACCACTTGCAGCGTTATCAATTTCCTTTATTTGTTCTCCACGTGCTCTAAGCTTCGATAAATTAAGTGCAACTCCACCGCCGATTTTTGATAGCTGCATTGCTGTATTAATCTGAAATCCTATCGAATTTAAACTATCATCCATTTCTAATAAGAAACATGATACTAACTCGCCTCTTCTACTTCTTCCAGCATTTAAGAATGTTGGAGTAGCTGGCTGATAGTTTTGTTGAATCATCATGTTCGCTAACTTCAATGCTTTTTCAATATTGCCTCTTCCTAAATATAGTGCAACGATCGCAATTCGATCTTCATAGCCTTCTAAATAGTACTTACCATCATTTGTTTTTAATGCGTAGTCTTTAAAGTATTTTGAAGCTGCCATATATGATTGAAAAGTGAATCCTGCATTGTAAACTAACTCATATAATTTTTCTATTTCATCAAAGGAGTATTCTAACTCAACATTATAATAATAGTTTTCTTGAATCATATAATTTAAGCGTTCTTTCAAAGAAGAAAACTGAATTTTTTTATCTTCAACTTCTTTTAAAAAACAAAGAAGTGCTTCTTTATCTTTTGCGAGATCAAAAAAACCATCTTTTTTAATCGTCAATTCATTATTAAGCTCAATATGTCTCAAGCTTTTCCACTCCCTCAATAAAATATTGTACATCTCGACTTGTCCCTGACAGTTCAAACTTTGATAACACTGGCACTTGATAGTCTGATGCTATTTTATCTGCACTTGCTGCAAAAGAATCTCCCCAGTTTTTATTACCACTTGCACTGACTGCTTTTAAATATTCCGAATTACTACTTAAAAAAGTACTTACGGTTTCAGGTACATTACCAAATCCTGTTGTATAGGTTACGAGAATATACGGTTCTTCAATTTTTAATCCATCCTTTATTTGGATTGACGGCATTCTAATTTTATTGACAAAACGTTTAACATTACCCGTCATTGAACTGTAAACTATCACCATATTATCACCCTCGTTCATATGTAAGAATATTGAAAATACTTATATTATATACCTACATATTGTATTACCTTTTTAGAACAAACACAATATATAGGTGTTGAAATTAGAAAATAAACATTTCGACAATATATCTCGAAATGAAACAATATATGAAATTTAACAAATTATGGGGGATAGTGCAATAATGTGTAAAACGATTTTTTTGTCAAATGGAGTCATTAACATTTCACAAAAAAAGTACTCATTAACGCCTTGCGAAATAAGAAAAAAAGCTTAAAAAACTTTTTTTTTTCGCAAACTTTTAATGAGTACATGATTAAAATAATATAATTTTTAATATTTTTTACCTAATAATTTAACACATTGTTTTAACTTCTGGCTTCTTCCAAATATGTATAAGTCACATCGCCTCCGTGTTTAGCAATACCACGAAAGTGCTTAAAATCGTCTCGATTAACGATTATTTGTCTAAAAGCTAAAAAATCATCTTTCTTAATATGAATTTCTGAAATTTCACCATTAACTAGTTGATCAATTACTTGTATAAATTCGTTTTGTTCCATCTTCTCACCCTTTATTATTAGATCAGGGTTCGAGGAAAAAATCATTTTTTAATTTCTTCCTGCCCTTCTTCTCTTTCATAAAGTTAACATTAACAAAGAATGTACTTATTGGAAACTAAAAAGTTACGTCCAGAATTTTTTCTGAAACAGCTAAATTCATATTTTTATTATTTACTAAAATTACATCTGTTTTTCCATCCATTATAACTAAGAATGCCTTAGGAATTACTTCAACACCAGTTCCAACACTAGCAAATTCAAAGGATGAATGCGCTTCACCTAGTACTACAATCATTTCAAAAAATGGTATTAAAATAATTTTATCAAAATATAAAATCGGATCTCCAATAAGTGTATTACTGCTAACTAAATCCTTTATTTCATTTGAAATTTCAACTTCAAACTCTTCAAACCAATCTTTCAACGAACTAACCTCCTGAAAGTGCTAACAACCATTTTTACCTATCAAAAGGTTTTTAAACATAATTTCTTATGAAAATAGACATAATTGTAAAAAAATTTAAATTTTCTCTTTACCTTTAAACCGTTTTCATGCATTATAGAAGGTGTCAAGTCAAAACTTTGTTAGGAGATATGCTCATGAAAATTGCAGAAGCAGGAAATATCATTGAGTTTAAACAGGGGTTAAAAGGTAGAGTTCAAAAAGTTAATAAAAATTCTGTCATTGTTGACATATCCATAATGGAAAACTTCAGAGATTTAGAAATGGAACCGCTAACAGTTGTAAACCATAAAAATTATAAAATAGTAAGAGCAGCAGAATAGATAAATTAGTAGTATCTACTTATAATCAAAAATTAAAAGGTACAATCTACATAGTTTATAATTCTATTAAAATTTTATTAAAACACTTTTTTAAATCAGTCTCAGGTCCCGTGTATATCACGGGACTTTTTTTTATGATTACAAGTGAAAATATGATTAGTGGTAATTCAGGTAAATACTGGAACCATTTACTCTTTAGAAAAGGAGATGACTATTTTGTTTCTTTGTCCAATTCTTTAAAAGATTTTACTTTATCGTGTGGATTATGGTTCGACTTTCTTTCATTCCAAAATCGTTCCTTTTCTTTTTTTGATTTTGTCATTTTTATCACTCCTTAAAATAAGATCTTTCTTTCTATCTTATCATTTCACAAAAATGATCAATCTATGTAATGAGATCAAAACACTTCAAGGGAGATTTAACAACCTGTTGATGCTACGTGTTTAAAAGATTGAAAATTC
This sequence comes from Gottfriedia sp. NPDC056225, assembly GCF_042267765.1. NCBI lineage: Bacteria > Bacillati > Bacillota > Bacilli > Caryophanales > Bacillaceae > Gottfriedia > Gottfriedia sp. NPDC056225. The sequence continues at coordinate 18,604 of NZ_JBHJTJ010000009.1, forward strand.
AGATTAAGTCACACCACAACTAAATTACTATTTATAGGAAGGATGTTATGAATGAACTTTTTAACAAAGTTTAGTTTAAAAAACTCTGTAGCAATTTTTATCATCTCTTTTTTACTAATCTTTGGAGGGGTGTACTCTTATTCAAAATTAAAAGTAGAAGAACTGCCAAATATTGAATTTCCTGCAATTTCAGTACAAGTTGTCTATCCTGGCACGGCACCAGATGATATAAATGACCAGATTACAACAAAACTTGAAAACTCATTTAAATCAATTGAAGGTATTAAGACTCTCTCAAGCTCGTCTTTCGAAAGTGTTTCTGTTATTAACCTAGAATTTCCGTTTAATACAGATATGGACAAAGTCGAACAACAAATCAACAATACACTAAAGGATGCTGGCTTACCTGAAAATGTAACAACAAAGGTCGATCGATTCTCATTTGGCTCCTTTCCTATTTATTACATCTCTATGTTTTCAAAAAACGGATCCAATATTGAAACAACTTTAAATGATGAAATTGTACCAGCATTAAATAAAATCGAAGGTGTAAACAGCGTTTCAATTGGTGGAGGAAAATCTACTGCTCTTTCAATTGAAGTAGATAAGCAAAAAATTGCAAATTTAGGGCTATCGCTGTCAAGCATCAAAGATCAAATCAGTTCAAAATTCCTATCATTCCCTGCTGGAAAAATTACTGAAGGGAATATTAAGATTCCAATACGGGTCGAAGAAAAGTTAGATACAATTCAAAAACTAAAGGATTTAGAACTACATTCTGCGTCCGTTGCTTCTACGACACCTAATCAAGCCGCTCAGACGCCAAAAGTGTTATTAAGTGATGTGGCAAAAATTGAATCTGTTGACTCTAAAGACGAATTAATTCGATATAACAAAAACGATGCTATTTCAATGGCAATTACGAAGAAACAAGATGCAAATACTGTTGAAGTAGCTGACAAAGTCATTAACGTATTAAATAAATACAAAAAAGAACTTTCATATAAAGTAGGTTACAGTTCTGCAGAAGGCGTTAAACAATCCGTTGAATCCCTTATTAAAGAAGGATTACTTGGAGCACTATTCGCTTCACTAGCAGTATTGATTTTCTTACGTAACTTTCGAGCTACATTTATTGCTATTATCTCTATTCCGTTATCATTATTAATTACATCAATTTTCTTACTTAAATTAGATATAACGTTAAATATTATGACACTAGGTGGTATGGCTGTAGCTGTAGGACGTGTAGTTGATGATAGTATAGTAGTGATTGAAAATATTTTCCGTAGAATACGTAAATCTAAAGCAGGAATTTCAAATGATTTAATTCTATCTTCTACTAAAGAAATATTAAAAGCAGTAACATCTTCTACGATTACAACAATTGTAGTTTTCTTGCCTTTAGGTGTAGTTGGTGGATTTACGAGTAAAATATTCCTACCTTTTGCATTAACAATTGTATTTTCTTTATTAGCTTCATTATTAGTTTCTATTACAATTGTCCCGATTTTAGGTAGGTATGCATTTAAGAGAGTACCAGCTGAAGAAAACGAAGAAAAAATACAATTATGGTATGGAAAGGTAATTGAGAAATCATTAAATCGTAAATGGATTGTAATCGTGATTGCTGTAGTAATGCTTGCGGGATCTTTCTCGTTAGTTGGAAGACTTGGATTTACATTTATTCCAAATGAATCATCACGAGCAATTACAGCTTCACTTGAATTACCATCATCAACTTCAATAGCAAAAACAAATGACGTTTCATTGAAAATTGAGAAAATGTTCTTAAATATGAATGAAGTTAAAGAAGTATCTACTGGCGTTGGTAGTCGTGACTTTATGACTGGTCTTAAAACAGAAAATAAAGCTAGCTATTTTATTAATTTAAAACAAAGTGCAGATGTCGATCAGTTTATTAAAAACACAAAAACAAAAATGGAAAAATTGGCAAAATCAGAAGTTCAAGGTGCTAAAGTAACCATACAAGAAAACTCTTCTGGAGGTCCGCCAACAAATAATAACGTCGACATCAATTTATACTCTAATAATTTAGTTGCACTCGAAGAAAGTGCTAAAAAAGTTGAAAACTATATGAAAAATAACAATCACTTAAAATATGTTACAAATAATTTCTCTGAAAAACAAAAGCAAGTAGTTGTTTCAATTGATGAGAAAAAAGTTTCAGAAAATGGTCTTTCTGCTGGAATGATACTAGGATTAGTTGCCGATCAAACAAATCCAATAAATATGGGTATATTAAAAATCGACGGTAAAGATCAAAATGTACAATTAACTTATAATAAGGACCTACAATCGGTAGAAGATATTAAAAATATAAATTTATTTGGGAAATTAGGACCGATTAAATTATCAGATGTAGCCCAAGTTAAAACGATTGAGACGTATTCTGCCATTCAAAAATTAGATGGTAAAATATTCGCGAAAGTATCCGCTCAAATTCAAGGAAAAGATATTGCAAAAGTAACTAATGAAGTCATCAATGATGTGAAAAAAGATGTATCTTTACCATCAGATGTAACATTACAAGGTGGCGGTGGAAGTGACGATACGACTCAAACCTTTAAAGATTTAGGCGTAGCAATGGGAGTTGCAATCGGATTAGTCTATTTAACAATGTTAATTACTTTTGGAAAAGCTCGAATACCATTTATCATTTTATCAGCATTAGTCTTTGTACCAATTGGTTCTTTCGTAGCTCTCTTCATAGCAAACGAACCACTATCTATTAGTGTAATGATTGGCTTATTAATGCTAATTGGGATCGTAACGACAAATGCTATCGTATTAGTCGATCGAATTGGACAAAATATCGAACAAAAAGGGCTACCTCTTCGCCAAGCAATAATTGAAGGCGGAAAAACCCGACTACGCCCAATTTTAATGACGGCTTTTGCTACAATAGCTGCATTACTACCATTAGCTCTAACAAAATCTAGTGGTACGCTAATCTCCAAAGGTTTAGCAATTACAGTAATTGGTGGATTAACTTCATCTACTTTATTAACACTAGTGTTTATTCCAGTTGTATATGAGTTATTCTTTTCTAAAAAGACGAAGAAGCATACTAAAACTGATGAAATAGCCAAAGTAGTTAATAATTAAAGAAAAACATACACTCTTGCTCTCTTGGGCTGTCGATCTAGTCGACAGCCTTTTATTTTGGTTATTTACGAAAATCATTCAACATTAGAATCCCTCTCTTGGATGCTCCCTTTATAGTAAAGAGAGACAAATAGAACACTGTAGTAGACCGGACTTAAAAGACAAATTGACCTATTTGAACTACAACCTTTAACTTAAGTTCCTGATTTCTAATTCTCCCGTTTTACATTCTTTGCATGTTCAACGATTTTATTTACACTGCGACCTATATTTGTCTACTTATCTTTAAAATACCACCAAATAAAAAAAGAGGTGCCCCACGTTTACTTTGGGACACCTCTAAATTATTTATAAGTTTTTATCATTAACTCCTGCTAGCCACTTTCTAACAGGCTCTAATGTTGTCTCAATACAGCCATCATTAAATGGTGATTCAAGTTTAGCTTCTTTAACTAATCCTAAGAATGACTGACTTCCGCCTAACTGACATAACCCAACATAATCGGACCATGCTGTATCTCTGTCTTCATGCATTTTATTCCAGATTTGTAATGCACAAATTTGAGCTAATGTATAATCGATGTAATAGAATGGAGATTGATAAATATGACCTTGTCTTTGCCATAATCCACCTTTTTCTAAATAACTATTTCCATCATTTGCTCGGTGAGGTAAATATTTTGCTTCTATTCTCTTCCAAAGCCCGTGTCGTTCTTCAGGTGTTAATTCAGGATTCGCGTAGATTTCATGTTGAAACTCATCTACTGCAACGCCATAACTAATAAATGTAACTGCACTACTTAAATGCGTAAAATAATATTTTTGTGTATCTTCCTTAAAGAACTCTTCTTGCCAAGGCCATGTAAAGAATTCCATACTCATAGAATGAATCTCACAAGCCTCATATGTTGGCCAGTTGTACTCAGGTGTTTCAAATTTACGACTCTCGTAAACTTGAAATGCATGGCCGGCTTCATGTGTTAAAACGTCAATATCACCAGATGTTCCGTTGAAATTCGAGAAAATAAATGGAGCTTTATAGTTTGGAATATATGTACAATATCCCCCACCTTGTTTTCCTTCCTTAGCAACTAAATCTAGTAAATTTTCCTTTAACATAAAGTTGAAAAATTCACTTGTTTCTTTCGATAACTCATCGTACATTTTTTTACCGTTTTCAATAATCCACTCAGGACTACCTTTAGGCGTTGCATTACCTGTTACAAATTCAAATTTATCATCATAATAATAAAGTTGATCCACGCCAATTCGATTAGCTTGGCGCTCCCTTAATTCTGTTGCAATTGGAACAATTGTTTCAAGTACTTGCTCTCTAAACTTTTTAACATCATTTGCATCGTAATCTGTTCTCATCATACGTGCATAGCCTAGCTCGATGAAGTTTGAAAAACCAAGTTTAGTAGCAATACGTGTTCGAATCTTTACTAATTTATCATAGATTTCATCAAATTTATCTTGATTCTCAGAGAAGTATCCAAAGTATGTATCATAAGCTGTTTTCCTAACTTCTCGGTCCTTGTCTTCAAAATGCGCTGAAATTTGTGCTAACGTTTTCACTTCACCGTAAAATGGCAGTTTAGCAGCCGCTACTAACTTAGCATATTCAGTTGTTAGTTTATTTTCTTCTTGTAAATCTGGAATGACTTCCTCACTTAAAATCTTAACTTCGCATTCCGCTAAAGCAAATAATTGTTTTCCATATTTAGCTTCAAGTTGCTCTCTAAATGGTGAACCAATTAATGCTTTATAGTATTGTTGTCCATACGATTGAACAATTGGAGTGTTTTCATCAAAGAACGCCTGCTCATCCTCATAAAACTTATCGTTCGTATCAACTGAATGGCGAACTGCACATAAATTTTCCATTGTTGAAAATTCATTTCTTAAGTCATTAATTTCATTCATTGCTAATTCTTGTTCATAGACTGTTGAAGCATCGTAGAAATTTTGTAAAGAGCGTTTAAACTGTTCACCTAAGTTCTTAATACTTGGTCTAGAATACTGGTAATCTTGAAAACCCATGTTAATCCCTCCATTTTTTGTGATATTGCTATTATATATAAAATCTTCTAGTAAAAAAACCTAATTTTCAATAAATTTCTGACAATTTAAATAACATTTTATTTAAACTATAAAATAAATGGTGAATTTTTCGGTTTATCGTCTAAAAAAAGTTAAAAAAGTTAGAAGAAATAGTTAAGGGAAAGTAGTTTAAATAAAATTTGAAGAGTTAAAAACCGTTGGCTGCACTAATAAAAAATCAAAATCTGGGAATAAAGATCAAAATGCAATTAATAATAGAGAATCTGGTTTTAAAATAAGTAAAACTGCAATTAATTTCACTAGAAGCTATTAAAACACCCCTTAAAATCAACGTTGCCCAGGCTATGGGTATTTCAACATCTACTTTAAGGGGTGTAATCTACATTTATGTGCTTTTTTTAGTTACAACATATAGTCACGTCAATACTAGACCTGTGCTATCTTAGAAAATTATATAAAACAAAATGATCTTTTAAACTTGATCTTCTTAACGCCGTTTTATCAGTTAGACTCATGATATCCAATTTTTTTTAATAAGTGGATTAAGAAATTCTTTTCTTCATTTGAAAGATCACTCATTTGTTCATGTAAGAATTTTTCATGTATAGGAAAAATTTCTTCCATTAATTTATTTCCACTTTCAGTTATTTCCGCATAGATTACTCTGCGATCTGCGCTACAAGGATTTCTATAAACTAGTCCTTTTTTCTCAAGTTTATCTACAACGTATGTAATACTTCCACTTGCTATTAATATTTTTTCACCAATATGTTGAAGCGGTTGATTTCCTTTGTGATACAGTAGTTCTAATACTGCAAATTCAGTTGGATTCAAATTAAAGCTAGCAATTGATTTGTTAGCTGAATCATTGATTTTTCTATGTGCACGCGATAATACAATAAATAGTTTTAAAGAAAGCTCTATATCTTCTCTATTTGTTTCTTCCATAATAATACCCCTTCAATTTCGTTTACGTTTCGGATTCTATTTTTATTTTATACTGATTAACCTTTTTTAAGTTTATTTCATTGAAAATGATTTATTTACGCTTAGTAGTTTTTTTTGGTATGAAATAATTAACTCGTCCAATTCTTGACTGGCTTTTAAGGTCAAATGCTCATTCAAACCTTTAGTTTCCGCAAAAAATACCATTTCTTCTCTTTTTATGGAAATAGATAATAATAAATGGCTGAGTTGATATTCATTCATTAGACTAAATTCCCTTCTACAGGATGATTTAATTACACGTATTATGTCTTTCTTTTTTTTTATTATTATTCATTCTATCTAAAATAGATAAAATATGAAACCTACTAAGCAAAATTACCTAGTAGGTCTATTTTTGTTTATGTATTACCACTTATATTAATAAATTTGACGATTTTTTATTAAATCCTGCTTAAGTTAATTATTTTTGAATTAATATCAAAAAAGACTTTACTTTATCTACTATTATAAAATAAAAAAGCCGAAATGTAATGGAAATTATTTACCATTACTAATTCAGCTTTTTCATTTCTAATTAATTGCCTGCTTTTATTTTATGGCCTTGGATCATCATTAATTTAACTTTATAGCTAATTAGAAATTCTATTCCTTCTAACCATTTCTTCGTTTCTAGGGGATTTCTTCCCCAAACGGTTATCCCATGATTTCTAACTAGAACTGCCCCAAAGTCATTTGTTAAAAAAGGTGTATAAGCACGGTTAAAAGATTCCATATCTTGAGCATTTTCAATGATCGGAACGGTTATTTTATTTTCAAAATATGAGCTCGTTAATATATGAATCATTTCGTTATTTTCAAGCTCAACCTGTCCTTCATCACCAAATAATTCAGAAATAACATTATTATCTACAGTATGTACATGCAACACACAAGTAGCAGCTGTTTTTTCATAAATATTTGCATGAATCAATGTTTCAAGTGATGGTTTTAATACCGTATCAAATACAGGCTCACCTAAATTATTAACAACGATAAATTCTTCATCACAACGTGCTCTTTTATCCTTCTCATCTGCTGTTACAAGAAACAATAATGGGTCGTCTGAAATTTTCATTGATAGGTTCCCGCTCGTTCCATAAAACCAATCTCTTTTTGCCAAATCACATTTAATATTTGCAAGCTTTTTCCATTGTTCTAAAAATAAACTCATATCTACACCTCCACTTATTTAGACTATCTATTTGGACAACGTTAAAAATTCAAACTATTCTTACTATTTATTAAAATTATGTCATGTGTCGGTCTTCATTGTCAATAGTTCTAAGTAAATGAACGAACATCAATTTTCTACATCTTTTATGGTTTTTTGATAGAACTTATTGATTTAATACTTTTTTTACATCTTGATTTGACAGTACTCCAATTTTATTACACAAATACGTGAAAAATACTATTTTTCTACTCATTTGCTTATCCTTTCTTTCCCTAAGGAAACTTTTTTGTATTTAGTAAATTATATGTCTTATTAGTAATAAATGTGAAGAATATCTTCTCTAGAACCGATTAGTATTTAGAGAACAAAACTAACTTTCGTTAATTCAATTCATACTTTTAAAATGCGTTTTTGAGATGTTTTGCATTTATTTCATTATTTAGGTCATTCCCACTCTTTCATAATTTAGTAATCTTACTATTTTATGATAAAATAAATCGAAAATATTTTAGAATGAGGTATTTTAATGAACATTGTTTTGGCAACATTAAATGCAAAATATATTCATACTAATTTAGGTATTCGTTACATTAAGGCTTATGCACAACCTGAATACGATATCGAACTAGCAGAATATACGATTAAAGATCCAAGTCTTAATATCATTACAGACTTATATAAGCGTAAACCAACTATTCTTGGTTTTAGTTGTTATATTTGGAATATTGAACAAACAATTGAAGTCGTCCGAATGTATAAAAAAATTGATCCTACTGTTACGATCTTTGTTGGTGGACCTGAAGTAAGCTATGATGTGAACTATTGGCTAGACAGAGTCAAAGAAATTGATGTCATAACAATTGGTGAAGGTGAAATTACTGTAAAGAAATTAATTCAGGCCATTGATAATGGAGATGATTTCACTTCAATAAATGGCATTGGTTATCGAGATGAAGGTAAAAATATTATCAAACCACAAACTGAAAAGATTGATTTAACAACAATTCCTTCGCCTTATCGATTTAAAGAAGATTTACCATTTTTAGGTAAAAGGATTCAATACATCGAAACAAGCCGAGGCTGTCCTTTTAATTGTCAATTTTGTTTATCTTCTATTGAAGTAGGAGTTCGATACTTTAATCGAGAGGTCATTAAAGATGATATACGTTATCTTATGGCAAACGGAGCAAAAGTTTTTAAGTTCGTAGATCGAACTTTTAATATTAGTCGTAGTTATGCTATGGATATGTTTCAATTTTTAATTGATGAACATTTGGAAGGAACCGTATTTCAATTTGAGATTACTGGGGATATTATGCGTCCAGAGGTCATCGAATTTTTAAATGATAATGCACCTAAAGGACTATTCCGATTTGAAATTGGAGTTCAATCAACAAATGATGCTACAAATGAATTAGTAATGAGAAGACAGAATTTCGAGAAACTTTGTCGAACGGTCACACTAGTTCGAGATGGAGAAAAAATAGATCAACATTTGGATTTAATAGCTGGTTTACCTGAAGAAGATTACAATTCATTTCGTCAAACTTTCAATGATGTATTTGAATTAAGACCAGAAGAACTGCAACTAGGTTTCTTAAAAATGCTAAGAGGTACTGGCGTACGCTTAAGAGCTCATGAGCATGATTATGTCTATATGGATTATGCTCCGTATGAAGTGTTAGGTAATAACGTCCTTTCATTCGATGATATTGTAAAAATAAAACAAGTTGAAGACGTACTTGAAAAATATTGGAATGATCATCGAACAAATAATACAATAGAATATTTAATTAAAAATGAATTCGAAAGTCCGTTTGATTTCTTCCAATTATTCGGTTCATTCTGGGAGGAACGCGGTTGGTCTAGAATCGGGCATCAGCTTGAAGATTTGTTTAAACGATTAAATGAATTTTTAACTCATTATCAAATTAAAAATGATCCAATCGTGAAAGATATTATGAAGGTTGATTATTACTTAAACCATAAATACAAACCTCGTAAACCTTGGTGGGACGAAGTAACTACTCAAGACTATTCGAAAGATATTTATAAGCGAATTATCGAAGATCCTGAACAACTTGGTTCAAATTTTATTAAACTTAGCTTAAACGAAAAAGAAATTTATAAACACACAATAATTGAACCTTTATCATTTGATGTAGAACATTTCTTATTGACTGGAGAATATCGAACTGGTAAATATGCAATGTTAATTTATTTCTCACCAAAAACATTATCACCTTCATTTTATAAAATTGAAGCATAATTAAGCTGAAATATTTCAGGCGAGATAAGGATGCGCTGTTCTCTACAGAAGGAAACATCCGAAAGTAGAAATCGAAGAAGTACTTCTATATTTTGAACATACTTTACGTTTTTAGCCAATAGAAAAGGCTGTTGATTTTTTCGACAGCCTTCTTTTGTATTGATTTCACTAATTAGCAAATAATAATTTGTAAATAGAGGTGATATTAATATGAAAAGAAAAAAAGACAATACTGAAATCGACTCACCAGTAATGCAAGACACAATACCACATATATCAAATTTCCCATCTTTTAAGGGAACAAACATTAAAATGGAGGAACCATTTGTTAATTCAAAGGGTGTAGTTATCGGCGACAGTAAATATAGTTCTCCTAACTCTCCATTAAATAATTGGTCAGAAGATGTAGATCCTTCAGTTATGGCAGGTGACGAATGGGTTCATCCTACAAATGATATTGGATGGGCAACTGCAGAAAACGCTGCACTTCTAGAATCGAAAAAGCGTGAACCAACAAAACAATTTATGCATCCGCAACATGAAACTAGGGACTGATTAATTGGATAAACTCAAGTATAAAGAAAGAAAAGGGTAAAGGGAAAACCTTTATCCTTACTTTGCGTTTTAAAATAAAGCTATATTGATTTTGCCCTTTTTTTGGGCTAGTAGTGTATGTAACTGGGCTCTATGATGTGTGAAGTGAACTAGAATTTCTAATAGCCATTCAAATCTAGAGTATTTTAATCCCCAATATGAAGTAACTTCTTCAAATAAATCCTGTCTATTCATTTTCAAATAGTGTTCATTTAAATCATGTAAATTTTTTTGTAATAATTTTTTCATTTCAATTAAAGATGTACATTGGACTTCGGTATAATATACTACCATCGCCTCTTGACTTACTCCACTCATAATTTTCAAATCAGCACCTATTAACTCACACAAATGCTGTGCTAACTCCCCAATCGATTTCTTATCATCAATCGGTCTGAAATTTAAATCTTCTTCAGTTATTAACTCAATCATTTCAAAAACAGTCTTTACACTTAAACTTAACTGATTAATTACATTTTCTACATACATTTTTAAGACTTGGTAAAGGTTAGGTATTTTGATTTCTTCACCAGTCCATTCCCTCCTTAACATAAGCTCTATTCTCCCATGCCCTCTGTCCTTATTTTGTCATAGAATCATGTCCTTCTGAATAAATTTGTACAGTAGAGGAGGGATTATTATGAGAACACTTGCTTGGCATGAGACCTTAGAGTTGCACGAAATCGTAGCAACTACAACTTACTTTTTATTTAAACTTAAAACAAATATAAAAAATGTTTCAGATGCAGGATTAAAAGAATTATATAAAACATCCATTACTACTTTTGAAAATAACTTACGTGACTTACTTAAATTTATGACCAACATTACAATTGGAGAAAGAGATGCAGCAAGTGATAAATTAGCGAGTGAAATGAATGCAGAAGATTTATTATCTGCTACAAAAGTGTTAACTAAAATGTATGCAAATGCACTTACTGAAACAGCAACTCCTGATTTAAATAACACATTTGTTAAACAACTAGTAGCAGTAAATAATTTGCACACTCAAATTTTTACTTATTTATCAAAACAAGGTCAATATTCAGTATACAATATTAATAAACTAATCGAAAACGACGCTAAAAAGGCAATGGACGTATTAAAAATGCCATATTAAAAAATGGACGTTTTTTACGTCCATTTTTGTTTGCTCTTTAATCTTTATTGAAATTCTTATTATCTAAACAAGTGACCTTTTCAGCTGCTAGGTAATTATATCTTTTTGTATTTTCAACTAATTTTATTAAATTTAGATATGTTTGCTTTGCTCCTAATACAAGTAATGGAACTCCAATAAAATCTATATGCAAAAATCTTGATGTAAATCCACCTAAAGTCATCGCTAATGGTACTGTTGGCGATGAACTTGATAAAATAATTTTATCATCCTCATTTAATAAGATTTTCCCTAGAGTCTCTATAGCTGTCGGCACATTTTTAGTATATCTTTTTGCTACTGTATATACTTGATTCCCGTTTTCGTCTTCACCATGAAAAAATAGTTTTCCACCATCTTTTGGTTTTAGTTTATTGAATAAGTAAGTATTCTTTACTTCTTCCGTTGTTGGCTGGCGATCAAGTGGTAATTGTTTCAAGTGATATGCAGCAGCCAATGGTGAAGAATGTGTGCCCCCAAAACAGTAATAAATATAATATTTCATTCATCTCATCCTCAAATTTTGTTTTAATATGTATGTAAATGTAATTGCTTTGAATCCCATTCCGCAAAACATACTTCTTTCAGTGATAAATTTGACTCAGAAAGTTTTTTATGTACCCACTTTTCGTCTTTTTTCAATGAATTAAGTGCTCTTTCTATAATTTGCCCATCACTAATGACGACGACAGGTAAAAATTCTTTTTCCATCTGAATTTTCAAATCTTGTTTAGTAGGCGTATCGAAATTGGATTTCTTTAAGACACTGATTGTTCCGTCATTTTCTAAAATAGCATACGCAACTTCACTAACTGAAAAAGTATCTTTCGCTCTTAATAATTGCATCAATTGATCCGTATCTAAACGATTTCTTTTCAATTCTTTCCATTGAATTGCTCCGTGCTTAATTACGACTGCAGCATCACCTTCTAAGAACTTTCTAGCTCTTCGTGACTTTTGAGTAATGATTTCGGTAACTAAGATTAGAGCTCCCCACGTAAAAATACTAAATAAAATTCTTGGGAGATTTGCTTCCTTGTCATATATTCCATCTCCTAGTATATTTCCTAGCACTAGAGATGATATCAAATCAAATGGTGTTATTTGTGTTATTTGTGTTTTTCCATTAATTTTAACTACGATAAAAAGTGCTATATATCCGAAAAATAATTCACTAAACATTTCATGATAGCTCATGTAATACACTCCTATATTTTTCTTACTACTTTTGACTATTTATAGTTTTAATAGATAACTTGAAAAAATTCCAAATAAATCAATTTTCCATATAAAGATGTGCGTCAGGATGAGAGCCAACCGTAATTAGATCCTTTAATATTTTTGCCAATACATAGCTATATACAGTTCCATTACCTCCATACGCCATTAAAAACAAACAGTTTGGATATTCATTGTATTCTCTAATCATTGGTAAGCCGGAATGCGTTCCTCCAAATGCGCCTGTCCAATAAAATTCCGCTTTTGCATCTTTATGATGTGGAAATAACTCTACTAAATTTTTTATAAGCTGCTCTTTTTTATGAAATAACATTGATTCACGCTTTTCTGGTATGATTGTAGGTTCATCAAGACCGCCAACAATAATTCTTCCATCAACAGTTGTGCGCAAGTAAAGATATGGCCTTGCAGTCTCCCAAATTAAGCAGTCTTCATACCATGCATTACTATTTTCAAGTAACGGCTGTGTTGCAATTGCAAATGTCGAAGTCAAGACTGCATTTTTTTCACTTTTTACTTCTAGAGATTCATAACCTCCAGCAAAAATAACTTTTTTAGCACGAATCGTATGTTTAGTGTTCGTAAAAAGTTGGACACCTTCCTTTGAACCAATGATCCGCGTTACTTCGGTATCAGAGTATGCCTTTAACCCTCGCTTCATAGCATATAAAAGTAAGCCATGGGCACATTTATACGGATTAACTTCAGCGTCATCACCAGTGAAAAGTGCAAGTTCCTTTGTAAAATTAAACTTCTCTTTTATTTGGGCTTTTGTAAATAACTCAGCATTAAATCCATGTTCCGTTAACACCTTATACTCTAATTCAATATTTTCTTTTCCGTCTAAATCACTTGCATAATATAAACTTTTTCTTTTTATAAAATCTGGATCAATTTCAATTTTTTTTGACATTTTTTCAATTCCTTTTATAGCTTCAACACATAATTGATAATGACGAACGGCTTTTTCTCTTCCAAAAGAGTTAATAAATGAATTTAATGATTTATCGTTTGTATATTGTAGTAGTCCGGTATTCGCACTTGTACTTCCATGAGCAACTTTTCGTTTATCTAGTAATACTACTTTTGCTCCTGTTTGACTTAGGAAATACGCGGATAAGCCACCTGACTCACCACTTCCTACTATTACAAAATCACATACTAGATCCTCATCTAGTGATTTAATATTATCTAATTCTGGGTGCGAATTAATGTAAGTTGTTGGCCAATATAAAACACCGCTAATACTTTTCACATGTCTACTCCTTTCATTAATCATTATTTAAGGTAGTTTTTGTCAGTTGAATGAAAAAAATCCCACTTTTTTCAAAGTGAGATTTTTTTAAGCTAAATTTAATTTTTTATGATCTTTCAGCTAACCATTTTCCAATTGTCGGATATGTTGTTTTTAGAGAAACTGGTCCAAACATAATTGAAACATGGCCAGATGGAATCGATACATATTGCTTATCTACGCTAGAAATATGCTCATTTAGAGCTTCTACTTGGCATGGCATTGCAATATGGTCTTTAGTTGCAGATATATTTAATACATTAGCTTGTATGTTTGATACATCTACTTTTCTACCTCTAATTTCAAGTTCACCATTCAATAATTTGTTTTGTTGATAAAATTCACGAATCCATTGACGATATGATTCACCTGGGAAAGGAATACCGTCTGCAACCCATTTTTGCATTAACTGCCACGACTTAATAAATCTTGTATTATCAGATCGATCTAATAAAGTTACATAAGGCCCAACGAAATTAGTAATTGGTTTTAACATTTTATTACCAAAGTCAATCATTTCAGGTGGTATATTTCCTAATGTGTCGACAGCTTTATCTAATGCAAAGTATTTTTCATTTAAAAACGATCCATATAATCCAGTTTCTGAAAAATCAAATGGACTAGTTACGAATATTAAGTTTTTAATTGGTGCATTTTCATAAAGAGATGCGTAAATACTAGTTAAAGTGCCGCCCATACAATAACCTAATAATGATATTTCCTCTGCACCTGAAAAACGAAGAACGCGATTTACAGCTTTCGCAATATAATCATGAATGAAATCGTCAAATTTCAAATGTCGGTCTTCATAACCAAAAGTACCCCAGTCTAATAAATAAACATCAAATCCTTCATTAACAAGATATTCTACAAAAGAATTACCTTTCGTTAAATCAAGGATATAAGGCTTATTAATTAGCGCATAAATAAGTAAGATCGGAGTCTTTTTTACTTTTTTTGAAGTAGTTGGTATATAATGATACAATTTACTCTTATTTTTAGTCCAAATGACTTCTTTAGGAGATTGACCTACTAGTGGCTCCCCTTCTTTTATAAGAATATCTGCAGTTTTCTTCAATCTTTTATATGATTCTTTTAATCCGCTTGGAAGTGATTCCGTAGCTTCTTCTAACTTTTGTGAACTAATCACACTATTCCCCCCTTTTGATAAAGTTCATCTATATATAAGACTTAAACGTAAAGTCCGCCATTTACATTTATTTGTTGACCAGTGATGTACTCGCCGCCTTCGCATAAGTAAACTACTGCTTTAGCAATTTCCTCAACTGTACCAAATCTTCTTTTTGGTATTTTAGATTTAATTTGTTCTTTTACATTTTCTGGTATTTCGTTTACCATATCCGTTTCAATAAATCCTGGACATACAGAATTTACTGTAACATTTGATTTTGCTAATTCAAGAGCTAATGATTTAGTAAATCCGATCATTCCGGCTTTTGCAGCAGAATAGTTTGTTTGACCAAAACCACCCGATTGACCAATAACTGATGAGATATTAATGATGCGAGCATTATCAGATTCTAATAAGTGTGGTAAAGCAGAATTACATGTGTTATAAACACTGCTTAAGTTTACATCAATAACCTCATGCCAATCTTCCGCACTTAGCTTTTTGAAACTACGATCTCTAGTGATTCCGGCATTGTTTACAATAATGTCTAAACGACCAAAATGCTCAACTGTACGATCAATTAATGCTTTCGCTTGATCTAATTCAGCAACATTAGCTTGAACTGCTAATGCCTCATAACCATTTTCAAAAAGTTCGTCTACAACTGCTTTTGCGTGTGCTTCACTATTATTATAATTGATTACAACTTTTGCACCTTTCTCTGCTAAAGCGAATGCTATACCTTTTCCTATTCCTTTTGCTCCACCTGTTACGATCGCTACACGATTTACTAAATCCATTAATCATTTCTCCTTTTTTAACTAATTATTGTTTTGTTGTTGTTGTTGTTAATTGCTTTAAAAGTTGTTCAATGTTTGACATTGAAGACTTTAATTCACTAACTTGTTGATGGATTGATTTGGTTTCAGCTTTCACTTTTGTAAGATCTCGTTTTAATGCAACAATGTCTAACTCTTTTTTCAATGCTGTTACATCTAGCTCTGGTTGCGTATTTAAGTATAATTGGTCCTCTAATGTATCAACTTTTGATTCTAAATTAATCACTAAGCTAGCTACATTTGCGATATCTTCTTTTGAAGCGATATTCGAAGCCTCTAAGAAAGTTTTCGACTGATCATTCATCATTTTTTTACAAAATAGATTAAAATCTAGTACAGAACCCATCCACTCAGAAAATTCTTCTTTATGAACATGATCGTTCATCATTTTTCCCCAGTATTTTTCATTAACATCATACATTTGCTTCCACATTTTTAATGGATCTGAATAATTTTGCTCTGACATCTAAATCCCCCTCACTCATTTAAGTATAGAAAACATTTCGACAACAAAACAATCCAATATTTTCGTGATATTTCTACATTTTTGTCGAAATTTGTTTTTTAATATTCATTATATTTAAAATACATTGACAATAAATTTAACTAAGTGTAAATTACACCTAAGGGATGATTCCTTACTACGATATAGGAGGGAACGATACTTTATGACAACAAATGAAAATGATACAAGTAAAAAAACAAAACAGGAAACTTCCAACAATCTTACATTGCCAAAAAACTTCTTAGTTCCCTTTCTACTTCTAAGCCTTAAGCAATGGAACATGCATGGCTATAAATTAATGCAAGTATTATTTGATTTAGGTTTTACTACGCTTGATTCGAGTAATGTGTATCGAATTCTGAGACAACTCGAAAAAGAAAGTTATATTAAATCTAGTTGGGAAAATGGACTCGATGGTCCAGCAAAACGAATTTATTCAATTACTGATGCTGGTGAGGAATATTTAAAAACATGCCATAGTTCATTTACTCAATATAATCAAATGCTCCAAACATTTTTTTCAATTTACACAAATTCCTTCTTTCCTTTTAGCAGCTCTGATGAAAGTTTTAAAAATGATTGAAATTGCAGCAATGCATTCAATAATAAATTTTTTTGGAGGAAATACTAATGACTGAAAAAACAATCGAATTACAAACAGAACTTGCAACTGAGAATTTTCAAAAGATGCTTCAATACTTACTAGATAACCAATTACAAATTCAACAATGGACAGAGTCTTTATTTCAAGAACAAGCAAAGCAATGGAAAACATTAAATGAGCAAGTACAACTTCAACAACAAGAATCTTATGAACAATTTCAAGAAATGATCAAATTACTAAATGAAATTAAACCAACAATGACTCAAGAGACATTTGAGAAAAATTGGAAAAAATTATTTGAACAATTTACTCCATTCCAATCATTATGGTCAAACTTTAATCAAAATCCATATCAACCATTTTTTCAAGCTATGAGTACTTTTTCAAATCAACAACAACAACTTTTTCAACAATTTTTCAAACAACCATTAAATAGCACACCTTTCACTGCTTGGACGAATATGTATCAACAGTTCCAAAAAACTCAAGAAGATTGGTTAAAAAACATTCAAGAATTTTCTTTCTCAAAACTATAAAATTTTTAACGATTTTCTTGAATAGCTAGTTATTTCATCAAGGAGAGGATGAAACAAAATGAATATTTTCGAAAGTGCAAGACATGTACAGGAAGTTCATTTTGACTCCATATCAGTTGGTGATGAAGCTACTCTGGAAGTAAAAATTACGGCAGAGTTAATTGAACAATTTGCTGCAATTTCAACAGATGTTAATCCAATTCACTTATTAGATGATTTTGCTGAAGAAAGCATCTTTAAAGAAAGAATTGCACATGGCATGTTGATTTGCAGCTTTATTTCCTCAGTACTAGGTACTAAACTACCCGGCAAAAACACCATCTACCTATCTCAAGAAGTATTTTTCAAAGCACCAGTTAAAATTAATGACACAATTAAAGTAATCGTCAGTGTAATAAGCAAACGAGATGATAAAAAATTACTAACCCTTCAAACGAATGTATATAATCAGGATAATATACTTGTTGTGGAAGGATCAGCTGTTGTTAAAAAGTTAACTTAAACCTAATATGACTGTATTTACCAAGCATGATAAAATCCTAAATGTAAAAAATATAATTGTAAGCTACTACTTACAGAAAGGGAGATTATCATGACAAGATCAAATAAATTATTAGTTCCAGGTGTAGAGCAAGCACTAGATCAATTTAAATATGAAATTGCTAATGAATTCGGAGTAACTTTGGGTTCAGATACAACTGCACGCTCTAATGGTTCAGTTGGTGGCGAAATTACAAAACGTTTAATTGCTCAAGCGCAAAGTCATTTAAAGGGTCAATGATTTAAAGAAATAACAAACTATATAAAATGGCTTAATATAGGGGAAGAATTAATTCTTCCCTTTTTATTTTTAAATTTATTGGAAGAAAATAGCAATATTTATCTTAACTAGTTGTATAGACAAGTTGGACCTTTTAAGTTAATATTGAAAGCGTAATCATTATAATAATTTTCGGAGGGAAAATAATATGCTTAGTTTTTTACAACGTATTGGTAAAGCATTAATGCTTCCAATAGCTGTCCTTCCAGCTGCGGGTCTTTTACTGCGCTTTGGACAACCCGATTTACTAGACATTCCGTTTATGGCGGCTGCTGGTAATGCAATTTTCTCAAATCTTCCATTAATCTTTGCTATCGGTGTTGCAATTGGTATTTCAAAGGATGGAAATGGGGCAGCTGGTCTTGCAGGTGCAATCGGTTACTTCGTATTAACTGCAGGAACAACTACTATTAATAAAGATATAAACATGGCTGCCCTTGGTGGTATTATTACTGGGGTTGTAGCTGGTCTGCTTTACAACAGATTTAGTGGTATTAAATTACCTGAATGGTTAGGATTCTTTAGTGGACGACGATTCGTTCCAATCATAACGTCGGCTACTATGCTGATATTAGCAGGAATATTTGGTTATGTATGGCCAACAATTCAAGATGCAATTAACTCTGTTGGTAACTGGATTATTGATATCGGTCCAATCGGAGCTGCAGTATTTGGTTTCTTAAACCGTATTTTAATTCCATTAGGTTTACATCACGTATTAAATACAATTTTCTGGTTCAACTTAGGTGACTTTACTGATGCTGCTGGTAAATTAGTTCACGGTGACTTAAACAGATTCTTCGCTGGTGACAACACTGCTGGTGCATTCATGACTGGTTTCTTCCCAATTATGATGTTTGGTCTTCCTGCTGCTGCGTTTGCAATGATCGCTGCTGCAAAACCTGAAAAACGTAAAACTGTTGCAGGTATGTTTATCGGACTTGCTTTAACATCATTCTTAACTGGTATTACTGAACCAATTGAATTTGCATTCATGTTCATTGCTCCAGTACTATATACATTCCATGCAATCTTAACAGGTTTATCAATGGGTCTTGTAAATGCTTTAGGAATTAAAGATGGATTTACATTCTCAGCTGGTTTCATGGACTACATTCTGAACTACAATATCGCAACTAAACCTATACTATTACTCCTAATCGGTTTAATCTTTGGTGTAATTTACTTTGTCGTGTTCTACTTTGCAATTAAGAAATTTAACATTAAAACACCTGGTCGTGAAGACGATGAAGTTGAAACTGATGAAGTAACAACTGAAATTGGTGATTCTTTATACCTACAAGCTTTAGGTGGAAAAGAAAACTTAACAAATATTGATAACTGTACAACTCGTTTACGCTTACAAGTAAAAGATGCTTCTAAAGTAAATGAAGCACTTCTTAAAAAAGCTGGTGCACGTGGAGTTATTAAATTAGATGATAAAAACGTTCAAGTAGTTGTAGGTACAAACGTAGAGTTTGTTGCTGAAGACTTAAAGAAAGAAGTTAAATAATTGATCAAAAAGCTTGTCCAATTGGGCAAGCTTTTTTGTTGTTTCATGTATTTAAAATTAAGCAATTAAATCAGAGTATATAAGACGTGAGATTAAGACCTTGTGTTTTTTATTTGATTTTGTTACTTATAAAGGATTGATTCGTTAGATAAGAGTTTCTATAGGGGCATGGGTAACTTTTAAAGCAAGTTGCTGCGATCTACTCATAAAGTGTTCACGAGTTAAAAAACATAAATGTTTATTTTTCAAATAAAAAGTAAAAGGACACTATCATAACTAGTGTCCTTTCATGAATAACTGATTTTTGTAATTTTAATCTTTTGTTTCGTTTCTTCTATTATATGTGCATTAATTGCACTCTCCATTTTATGTACACCAAATACATCATCACTGTGTAGATTTATGTGCTGGACATAGTAACCTTCTTCAAAAAACCTTTTTATAAAGTCTAATCCAGTTTCTTTTCTAAAACCTAAGTTATAATCTAATGAAATTTGTTCAAAATGTTGATATTTGCATTGCTTTAATGCTTCTTCAACGGATTTTGCCAATATAAAGCTGTGTGGCACAGGTCTAGTATCATCTACAAATAATTTCAAATCCATCACCTACAATACGTATTTTACAGAATGATTACAATCGTAACCGGATTAAAACAAAACTGGGTTTTCCTTCCTGTATTATAACGAGAAAATACGGTATTTTCTTAACTTCATATTTTTTTTATGGAAATTTTAAACAAAAAATCAAGTAAGTCTATAAATATTATTCTAGTAAAATAGTAGTCATAACAACGTTTTATTTTATTTCTGTAATAAGACTGGGCTACCAAAAAAATCCTCATTTTTAGCTCCCCATTATTTCCCATAATTATGTCATGCGTTTTCATGCTAAAGTATTACTTGTACAGCGAGACGATAACCAGACAAATGGAGGAGAAAGAACATGAAAAAAATCGTTACTTTATCAACTGTGGCTGCTACTCTACTAGTAGGTGCTCCTGTAGGTGCCGTAAATGCAGCAACTATTACTAAGGATACAAATACAACTAAATCATATACACAAAATATCAATTTAAATGATACTTTATTCAATTATTTTAATCTACCAAACTTATCAACTACTAATGGTACTATTAAAATTGATTTAAATAAATTATTATCTAGCAATGGTATTGATATGAAGCAAATTCAAGATGCTATTAAGCAACAATTAGGACAAGCTTCAACAACTAAGCCATCTAACCCAGGAACTGCAACAAAACCGACTGTTCCTACAACACCGGCTAAACCTGCAACACCTACAACAAAACCGACGGAACCAACTACACCATCTAAACCTACAACTCCGTCAACTGAAAAACCGTCAACACCGTCAACAGATACGTCATCTAATTCAGCATCATTATCAGCTTACGAATCAAAAGTAGTTGAATTAACAAATGCTGAACGTACTAAAGCTGGTTTAAAACCATTTACAGTTAATGCAACATTATCTAAAACTGCACGTTTAAAATCACAAGATATGACTGACAAAAATTATTTTGACCACAACTCTCCGACTTATGGATCACCATTTGATATGATGAAACAATTCGGAATCACTTATAGCTATGCAGCAGAAAACATTGCTAAAGGTCAAAAAACTCCTGAAGAAGTAGTTACTGCTTGGATGAACAGTGCTGGTCACCGTGCAAATATCTTAAATCCTAACTTAACTCAAATTGGTGTTGGTTATGATTCAAGATCAAATGCTTGGACTCAACAATTCATCGGTAAATAATAATTAGTATATAGTTTTTAAAAGTAGTCCGTAAATCGGACTACTTTTTTATTATACAAAAATAATTTAATTTTATTCAAAAACTTATTAACGTACAAACTTTTTTAACAAATTTTCCATTGAAGATGAATCAATTACATCAATTGCAGAATTATTTTTTCGAACCCCTGAACCAAAATGAATTTCTTCCACATTCGTATATTCGATGAAATCTGAAATATTTTCAATTGATAGGCCGCTTCCCGCTAAAATTTTTATATTCGAATTTTTTGTAAGTTCGACCATTTTTTTAATCGTTTCTTTTCCATCAATTGCACTATCAACACCGCCTGAAGTTAAAACATGTGTAATCTCTGGATATTGCATTAATGTATTAATGGCCTCTAGAATATGATCTGAATCATCAATCGCGCGATGAAACGTAAAATTCATATTTTTCACACGAGCTGTTACCTTCTTTAAAAGTACCTCATCTATTAAATTTTCTTCAGTTAAAGCTCCAAAAACAATCCCTGTAGCTCCAAGTTCTTTACATACTTCAATATCATTTAGGATGACTTCTTGATCATATGAATCATAAATAAAAGATCGACTATGTGGGCGAATCATAACATGAACGGGAATTGATACATTTTGTGTGACTTGCTTAATCGTAGCATAACTCGGTGTTAAACCACCCTCTTTTATTCCGGTAACTAGTTCGATTCGATTTGCACCAAACTTTTCTGCGTCTATCGCATCTTTTACAGTAGTTGCAATTACTTCTAATAACATTTAATTCATCTCACTTTTCGTTAATTATTTGCTGTATGTCCTTAGGAAATGGAATAGATATTGATACTATTTCATCTGTAAAAGGATGCTTTAACGACACATTGCTTGCGTGTAGTCCTTGACGATTTAATATTTTTTGTTTTCCACCATATAATTGATCTCCTACTAATGGATAACCTAAAAAACTTAAATGAACACGGATTTGATGTGTTCTTCCTGTATCTAAAAGACATTCTAAAACCGTTACATTTAGCTTTGAAATATACTTAATTTTTTTATAATGCGTAATGGCTTTATCACCTTTAGGTGAAACTCTTCTTCTTGTAGGATGATGTCTGTCTCTTCCAATGGCCTCATTAATTGTTCCATTTGGTAATTTGACGTTTCCTTCAACAATTGCTGTATATGTACGTTTTATTTTCCGCTGACTTAACATTGAATCTAGAATTGCACTACTCAAGGCATGTTTAGCGAATACGACTCCACCAGTAGTGTCTTTATCAAGACGATGGATATGTCGAACTTTAGTTTTCAAGCCTTTATTTTGAAAATGAAAGGCTACACCATTTGCTAATGTGTTTAATTGTCCTTTTTCATTTGGATGTGTGTCCATTCCATACGGTTTATTTACCACCAATAAATGTTCATCTTCAAAGCAAATATCGATTGATTGCTCTTGTGGAATAACACCATAATCTTCTTCTATAAACAATCGGATTTCAACAAGGTCACCACTCTTTAGTACCATATTCCAAGGCTTAGCTTCTCCATTTATCATACAGCCTTTTGCCATCCTTAATTCATGAAGCAACTTCTTTGGAAATTGCCATGCACTTTTCAAATACGATTCTACGGTTTGATTCTCATGCACTTTACTTATTTCAACCTTAAACCAAGGATTTTGATTCATAATTTCCATTACTAATCACCACTTTCAATATGGCTATTATACCAAAATAAGATTAGTCAAAAAAGGAGCACCCTTTCAGGTGCCCCTACATTTACTAATTATTTAACAGCCTTTAAAAGCATTCATATAAACTTCTTCTAATTCCTTTACTAGAGGTAGTTTTGGATTTGCAGTTGTGCATTGGTCTTCGAAAGCACGATCAGCTAAATATGCTACTTTTTCTTTAAATTCTTTTTCAGATACACCTTGTGATTCGATACTCATATTTATATTTAATTCCTTCGATAACTTAATGACTGCTGAGATTAGACTCTCAACGCCTTGTTCTGTTGTCGTAGCCGGAAGTCCTAAAAAGCGTGCAATTTCTGCATAGCGTTCATCTGCAATAAAATGCTTATATTTAGGGAAAGCAGTAAATTTAGTTGGTTTTTTGGCATTATATCCTATTACGTGTGGCATTAAGATCGCATTTGCTCTGCCATGTGGAATATGGAATTCCGCACCGATTTTATGAGCCAAGCTATGGTTAATTCCTAAAAATGCATTTGCAAATGCCATTCCCGCTATTGCTGATGCATTATGCATTTTTTCACGTGCTTCAGAATCATTTCCATCTTTATAAGCTCTAGGTAAATATTTAAATACTAATTTGATCGCTTGTAAAGCAAGTCCATCTGTATAATCATTCGCTAATACACTTACATAAGCCTCTATAGCATGTGTTAATACATCCATTCCTGTATCTGCAGTAATGCTTTTAGGAACTGTTGACACAAACTGAGGGTCAATAATTGCAACATCTGGTGTTAACTCATAATCCGCTAGAGGATATTTAATATTATTTGCTTTATCTGTAATTACAGCAAAAGGCGTTACTTCTGAGCCAGTACCTGAAGTAGTTGGAATCGCAACAAACTGAGCTTTTCGACCTAATTTTGGATATTTATAAGCTCTTTTTCGAATGTCTAAGAACTTTTGCTTAGGCCCTTCTAAAGTAGTTTCTGGATATTCAAAATACATCCACATCCCCTTAGCAGCATCCATTGCTGAACCGCCACCAAACGCAATGATTGTATCTGGTTCAAATGCCCTCATTCTGTCTGCACCCTTCATTACAGTAACATCTGAAGGATCTGGTTCTACATCTGAAAAGATTTCAATTTGAATATTTTCTTGTCTTTTTTCTAAATAATATTTAATCACATCAACATAACCAAGTTTGACCATTGCTTCGTCAGTTACAATAAATGCTTTTTTGACATTTGGCATTTTTTCTAAATACTGAGTTGAATATTTTTCAAAGTAAATTTTTGGTGGTAGCTTGACCCATTGCATATTCATATTTCTTCTTCCTAATTTTTTTATATTTAATAGATGAACTGTAGTTACGTTTGTTGATACAGAGTTCTTACCGTGCGATCCACATCCTAGTGTCAATGAAGGAATAAATGCATTATATAAATCACCAATTCCACCATGAGCTGAAGGAGCATTTGATATTACACGACATGCTTTCATTCTTAATCCAAATTCTTTTTGAATTTCTTCATTACTACTGTGAATAACTGCAGAATGTCCTAATCCACCAAGCTCTAACATTTCTTCACATCGTTTAAAGCCTTCTTCTTTGTCATTTACTTTTATTATTGCTAAAACTGGACTTAGTTTTTCTCTTGTTAAAGGTTCATTTGCACCTACATTGTCACATTCTACGATTAAAATTTTTGTATCCACCGGAACACTTACTCCAGCTAATTTCGCAATTTCATAAGCTGATTTACCGACAATGTCCCCATTAACAGCACAAGTTGCCTCGTTAATCACTAGCTTTTCTAATTTCTTTTTATCTTCTATTGTTGCAAAATAACAATTATTTGCTTCTAATTCGGCGTTTACCTCATCATAAATTTCTTCATCAACAATTACTGCTTGTTCAGATGCACAAATCATTCCATTATCAAATGTTTTTGAGAGAATTAGATCATTAACTGCACATTTGATTTCAGCAGATTTTTCAATATAGCAAGGTACATTTCCTGGTCCAACACCTAAAGCGGGCTTTCCTGTACTATAGGCTGATTTAACCATACCCGCTCCTCCAGTTGCTAATACAAGAGCTACTCCTACATGATTCATTAAACATTTTGTTGCTTCTATAGAGGGCACTTCAATCCATTGCACACAGTTCTCTGGTGCTCCAGCTTTAACTGCAGCATCACGTACTATTTTTGCTGCTTCTCTACTACAGTTTTGTGCTGAAGGATGGAATGCAAAAATAATTGGATTTCTAGTTTTAATTGCAATTATTGCTTTAAATAATGTTGTTGATGTTGGATTAGTTGTTGGAGTTACACCTGCAATTACACCAACAGGCTCTGCTATTTCAGTTATTCCTGTTTGCTGATCTTCACTTATGATTCCAACCGTTTTATTATCTTTTATTGAATTCCATATATATTCTGTTGCAAAAATATTTTTAATTATTTTATCCTCATAAACTCCACGGCCTGTTTCCTCAACTGCCATTTTTGCTAGTGGCATATGTTGATCCAAACCAGCTAGAACCATCGAATGTACGATTTCATTGATTTGATCTTGATTAAAACTTTCAAATTCCTTTAATGCTTTTTGTCCTTTTACTACTAATTCATTTACCATTTCAGAAGCGCTACTAATTTCATTTACAATTTTTTCTTGAACAGCCATTTGGCTCTCCTCCTCTGATGATGGACAATTATATCCAATTAGGATTTAATACGTCCCATTTATCAATTTAAATTGTGAAATATTTCACATTGTCGTTTACAAATATAATATATATCGTTTTCATTGAAAATGCTATGTCTATTTTGTGAAATATTTCACAATTTCTTGTGTTTTTATTTGGATTTTTCATTTTTTTCGTTTTTTATCCTATCTCTGGATTCATTCTTTGTAGATTTTTGTTAATTCTTTTCTTTTTTCAAATAATTTCGCATATGATAAAATTAAGAGTAAGTTCATTTGAACTTATTTTTCAACTGTTAGATTTTTCTAACAAAACTGGCAAAAAGGACGTGTAACCATGATTGCTCGAAGGAGCATTTGGCAACGTAAAGATTTATCCTACACTTAGCGGTTTTAATTTAGAGAACCAAAAGAACTCTAAAAATAAAACTGAAGGTAGGCGAAACTATGGTTGACAGGCGATTATGTTATTTCTTCAATGATATATAGCTTTGTAGTTAGAAAGACAAAAAACTAACTACGAGCTCTATATGTACGTAGTTAGTTTTATAACTTTACTTTTTAACTACTAACTACGAAAAGAGGAAATAACAATGAGTAACAATCGTTTGGGTGAGACCTTAATGATTTTAATTGGTTCATTTATTTTAGCCACTACACTTTACCATTTTCATTATCAAAACAATCTTGCTGAGGGTGGATTTATTGGCATTGCTTTATTAGTCAAAAATTCGTTTAATATATCCCCTTCAATTACAACATTAATTCTTGATATTCCGATTATCTTATTGGCAGGATTGTATTTAGGTAAAAAATTATTAATTAATACAACACTCGGCGCAATTTCATTTTCAGTGTTTTATTCTATAATAGAAAAAACATCACATTTTACATTTCATTTTGGAAATCATTTATGGATTCCCGCTATATTAGGTGGAATTTTCGCTGGACTTGGATTAGGGCTAATTCTTAGAAGTGGTGGAGCAACTGGTGGAGATGACTTAATAACAATTATAATGAGCAAAAAATCAAAAATTTCAATAGGTAAAGTATATTTTATATTTGATGCTGTGATTCTACTTTGTTCTCTTAGTTATCTTTCATGGAATGAAGTAGGTTATACAATACTCTCAGTCGCTATTTGTGCAAAAGTAACTGAATTAGTATATGAAGGTAAAGTTCAAAATAAATCCGTTGCAATTAAAACGAATGAAAAAAGATTACACGCTTAATGCGTGTAATCTTTTTTTGATTCTGAGTAGTCAACGAGTTCATTTAAAACATTTTCAGCAGCTAAATCATAAAGACAATCTTTAAAAAGGATTGCCAGTCTTCGGTAGTCATTATATTTATCTAATAGTTCGTCCACAGATGAGCCTTCTTCAATGCTTGTCTTATTTACTTCCTCTTGTTTTTTAGCAAACTTAATTGTAAATGTACCTAATTTCTCAAACATTGATCCGTAAAACTCATCGAAGTTTGATACACTTACTAATTCTTCTTCTTCGGCGTCAACTTGTAGACCATCAAATTCTCGTAAGAGTTCGTAAATAATGCTGCTGTACTCATCATTTAAATAAATACTTTTTTCGATCCTGTATCCAATAACTCGATAGAAATGGCCATCGTTCTTTACAAATTGAACAGTATCATTTATTTTAAACTTAAAATACTTAAACATTGTACTTCACCCCTACCAATGTTGTCTTTTATCATACTATTTACAAAACACTATAGAAACTATACAACCAAAACTTGACAAAAATAAAAAATACCAACGTTTAATCAAGTATTCTTGATAATACTTAAGAAAATTGATAAATTATACATACAATAGCCACATTAATATCATCTTTTTATCATAATTTAGGAGGTGGATATTGCCTTGTTAGCTGAAAACGATAAACTTCTGATTGATGATTTAACTAGCTTAATGATTCGAGTTCGAAAAAACTGGCAAAAAACAGATGAGGAAGTTAAAAACCCCTTAACTCCACCAAAATACTTACTATTGTATTTAATATATAAAAATCAAAAACTTTCAGCTTCAGACCTTGGAAAACAAATGGGTCTTTCTTCAGGTTCAATAACAACCGCTGTAAATAAATTGGTAAGTAATCATCTACTTACTCGTAAAAGAGATATCCGAGATCGCAGAGTGACTTGGCTTGAACTCACAGATGAAGGAAAACAAATAATTGAGGACATGTTCAACATTCGACAAGAGCTTTGGCTTACATTATTCGAAAAGCTATCAAAAGATGAAAGAGATCAATTCCATCTATTATTAAACAAATTAACTTCAAACTAAAAAGGCTATCTCAAGTGAGATAACCTTTTTTTGTTTGATATAAGAATAACTTTTTAAAGGAAAGTGAATATTATTTTCCCGTTTTCAATTCAGTCCAATACTTATCATATAATTCTGTCTGTTTTCCAACATCTTTAATCCAACTAGTTGCATCTGTTTCTTGTTTTGTAACATTTATATAAGGATTTTGTTTATATTCTTCAGAATGATAAGGTCCTGATTTACTATTTGGATCTGCATATCCAATTGATTCATAATTTTTTGCACTTACTTTTGGATCATACATATAATTAATAAATTTTTCTGCTAAATCCTTTTGTTTTGCATCTTTCGGGATTGCCAATGTATCTGCCCATCTTGATGAGCCTTCTTTTGGTACAACCCATTTTACATCTTTAAGTTCTTTTTGAATATAAGCAGCATCACCTGACCATACTTGGCCAATCCATGCATCTTCTGTAATAAATTTTTGTTTTACTGTATCTGTGTCAAATGCTAATAAATTAGGTGTTAAAGTTTTTAAATTATTATATGCTGTTTGAAGTTCATCTTTATTTGTGGAACTATTTGAAAAACCATTTTTAATTAATCCCATTCCAAATACTTCTCTATTATCATCTAATAAAGTAACGTGACCCTTGTATTTAGGGTTCCAAAGATCATCCCAGCTATCGATGTTTTCTTTCACATATTTTGGATTATAAGCAATCCCTGTTAGTCCTCCAGTATAAACAACTGAATACTCACCTTTTGGGTCAAACTCTTGATTCGTATATTCTGGAGAAATATTTTTTAAGTTTGGCATTTTATTTTTATCTAACTTAGCTAACATTTTCTGATTAATCATCAGTTTAACCATGTAGTCTGAAGGCTGAATTACATCATAATCTGAACCACCAGCTTTTAATTTTGCATATAGCTCTTCATTACTAGCAAACACTTGATAATTAATTTTAACATCATATTTCTTTTCAAATGATTCCAAAACCTTTTCGTCAAAATTATCTGCCCAGCTATAAATATTTAATTCTTTTTTTCCTGTTGAACAGGCAGATAATAGCAAACTTACTAAACCTAAAGAAACCATTAGTGAAGCAACTTTTTTAAATTTATTCATAATGCCTACTGACTACCTCCTTTAATCTTAAACTATATAAGATTTTTTCTCTGTTTTATTATTGATTCCTTTTGTACGATATACTTCAGAAACAACCATTAGGAATATAATTGTAACGATTAAAATGGTTGAAATTGCATTTATTTCAGGTGTTACACCTTTTTTAACCATTCCATATATATAAATTGGTAGTGTAGTTGAACTTGGTCCTGAAACAAAAAAGCTAATAACAAAATCATCAATACTTAATGTAAAACATAAAAGTGCAGATGCAATGATTCCTGGCATAAGTGCCGGTAATGTAACAAATCTAAATGTTTGCCATGGTGTTGCACCTAGGTCACTTGCAGCATCCTCTAAATCAGAAGACATACCTGAAAGTCTAGCTGCTAAAAGAATAATTACATATGAAATACAAAAAGTGACATGTGCAATAATAATTGTGATACTACCTAATTCGATATGGAAATTTGTAAAAAGGATTAGTAAAGAAAGTCCCATCAAAATATCAGGAACTACGATTGGTAAGTAAACTAGTCCACTAATAAAACTCGAAAATTTATATTTATGCTTATGTAATGCTAAAGCACAAATCGTACCTAAAATTGTAGAAAGGATCGTCGTTACAATTGCGATCGTTAAACTATTCATTAAAGCATCAACAACTTGTGGATTCTTAAATAGATTTAAATACCAGTCAAACGTAAATCCAGACCACTGAGCATTAATCTTTGATTTATTAAACGAAAATAGTATTAAAATCAAAATAGGTAAATATAAACAGATTAATACAATTGTGGAAAATCCAATAAGTATCGGTTTTTTCATTTATTTCTCACCTCTACTTCTTTGAGCACCAATATTTTTAGTCGCTAAATAGTAAAGTCCAATTAAACCAATTGACGTTAAAACTAAGAAAATTGAAAGTGCAGACCCAAATGGCCAGTTTCTTGCTGCTAAGAATTGGTTTTGAATAACATTACCTATTAACGCAACTTTCGAACCACCCATTACATCTGAAACGACAAACATACCAAATGATGCAACAAATACTAAAATACTACCTGCAAAAATTCCATTCATAGTCAATGGAAGTGTAACATATAAAAATGTTTGGAACGGAGTCGCTCCTAAATCATTAGCCGCATCCAATTTACGTTTATCTAACTGTTCAATAGCGACAAAGATTGGTAATACCATAAATGGTAATAATGTATAGACCATTCCCATTATGACAGATGGAGTATTATATAGTAGTTGTAACGGCTCTTTTATAATTCCTAGATGGATTAACAATGTATTAATAATTCCTTTTGAACGAAGGATGACAATTAAAGCATACGATCTAACTAAGAAATTAATCCAGAATGGAATTGTGATTAATAAAAGCAGCATCCTTTGCCATTTTGCATTTACAACAGTAGCTGTATATGCATAAGGATAACCAACAAGTAGTGTAATTATTGTAGTAACTAAAGCAATCCAAAATGTAGTCCATAAAACTTTCAAATAAAGTGGATCAAAAACTTTAATAATGTTTTCTAAAGTAAATGTTTTTTCAATTTCTCCATACAATCCGTTTTTCATAAATGCAAATCCAAATATTAAAAGTAATGGTACTAGGAAAAAGACTAATAACCATATAATCGTAGGTGCAATTATGTATTTACCATTTCTCAATACATAATCACCTCATCTTCCGACTTCCAACTAATTTCAACTTTGTCGTTTCTCGAAAGAGATGTTTGGTCTGGCATTTGATAAACAACAATTGTTTGTTCTTGTTTATGTAAATCAATAAAAACTTTATTTAAAGTTCCAACAAACTCAACATCTTTAATCGTACCTAAGTATTCGGTAAATTCATCAGTAGCAGGCGAAACTTTAATATTTTCGGGTCTAACTGCAATCTCTTTATCGCCTTTTTTAAAGAAATTATTTTCACCTATAAATGTTGCAACAAATTTACTTGCAGGTCTTTGATAAATCTCTTTCGGTGTTCCAATTTGTTCGATTTTTCCATGATTCATTACGACGATGCGATCACTCATACTCATTGCTTCTTCTTGATCATGAGTAACATATATAAAAGTAATTCCTAATTCACGTTGAAGATTTTTAAGTTCTCTTTGTAAATCTTTACGTAATTTAAAATCTAGTGCACCTAGTGGTTCATCCAATAATAATACTTTTGGATTGTTCACTATTGCACGAGCAATTGCAACCCTTTGCTGCTGACCACCAGAAAGTTGGCTAGGCTTACGATTTCTAAAATCGGTTAATTGAGTTAGTTTCATTGCTTCATTAGCTCGAACTTTTTGTTCCTCTAACGAAACACCTTTCATTTTTAAGCCAAATTGAATATTGCGTTCAACGTTCATATGTGGAAATAATGCATAGTGTTGGAACACTAAATTCATATCTCTTTTATATGGAGGCAAATTATTAATTGTTTCACCGTTTAACTTGATCAAACCTGATGTTGGTTCTTCAAAACCAGCAATCATTCTTAAAAGTGTAGTTTTCCCACAACCACTAGGACCTAAGATTGTTAAAAACTCTCCCGAATAAATTTCTAATGAAAGTGGGGATATAACACTATTTTCACTAAAACTTTTCTCGACTTGTTCAATTTCAATTATATTTTTCATTTTCGCGTCCCATCTATATTAATATTTTATTATTATGTAAAAAAGAATAAATTATTTTCAACATATAAAAAGCCCCTTTTGTCAAGGAGCTTAGAAACTAATCATTAACCTTTATTTTAACAATTTACGTATGAACCGTAAAGCGTTTTTTGTTGTATGATATCTAATTTTCAAGTCAATTTTTGTAGTTTGCAGTAGAACACTTTTATCATGAGTAAAAGCAGAAAAACTGTATTCACCGTGGTAATTCCCGGTTCCACTTTCTCCAACTCCTCCAAAAGGTAAATTTGGATTTGCCATATGATAAAGTGTATCGTTTACACATCCACCGCCAAATGGTACTTTTTCAATTACTTTTTTCGCTAAATCCTTATCTTCTGTAAATACATATAGTGCTAAAGGCTTAGGATGTTGATTAATTTCATCCAATACTTCATCAACATTAAAATAAGAAAGAATTGGTAAAATAGGACCAAATATTTCTTCAGACATGATTGGTGAATCCCAATTTACATCGGTGATCAAGGTAGGCTCAATTTTATGAGTTAGCAAATCATAGTCTCCACCATGTACAACTTGACCATTTTTCAAAAAGTCAACCAATCGATTAAAATGGCGTTCACTGATTATTTTTGAATAATCATTATTTAACAAAGGCTTATCCTTATAAAAATGAACAATTTCATTCTTTAGTGCACTTATAAATTTTTGTTTTACTGAATCATGTACATAAATATAATCAGGAGCAATGCATGTCTGTCCTGCATTCGTAAATTTCCCCCATACGATCCTTTTAGCTGCTATTTGAATATTTGCATCGTTATGAACAATTGTTGGACTTTTACCACCTAATTCGAGTATTAATGGCGTTAAATTTTTACTTGCTGCTTCCATAACAATTTTTCCGACCTGAACACTTCCTGTAAAAAAGATTAAATCAAACTTTTGTTGTAATAATAAAGTACTTTCTGCGATTCCACCTTCAACTACCGCAATATAGTCTTCATCAAATAACTCTTTAATTATTTTTTGAATTATTTTTGATGTATTAGGAGTTAATTCTGACGGTTTAATGACTGCTGTATTTCCTCCGATTATTGCCCCAATTAAAGGAGCCATTGCTAACTGAAACGGATAATTCCAAGGTGAAATTATTAACGTAACTCCATATGGTTCTCTGTAAATATAACCTTTTGTTCCAAAATGAGTGATTGGAGTTTTAACTTTTTTAGGCTTCATCCATTTTTCAATTTTTTTAATTGCTTCTGATATTTCTTTTAATGTAAATCCAATTTCAGTCATATAAGCTTCAAAATCAGATTTATTTAAGTCTTGTTTTAATGCCTGCTTTATTTCTTCTTCATTTTCGACGATTGATTTATATAGTTTCTTTAATTGTGCAATGCGGTATTTAGATGTTTTAGTTATACCTGTCTGAAAATATGCTTTTTGCTTATTTACTAATTGTGTAATTTCAGATGTTCTATATGTACTTTCCAAAATCATCACATCCTTTTAAAGTTGATTCGTTTAAACATATAATCTAATGCTAAATTAAAAACTCACATAAAGTCAATATTTCTGTGAATACTATTATCAATATAAACGAATGAAAGAATCGAATTATTAACTTTGTTAAGGGATTGTAAAGATATTGTAAATTTGTAAATTAATTAAACGTTTTTAATTGATTAATTTTAAAAACCAATTATTATTATTAACGTGGCCTTTACTTTTTTCGACATTTTTACATAGTTTCTGACATTAATAAAATTCTGATTAATGGTGAAGGTGATAATAAATTATATGTTTTAGTTGGAGGAATCATAATGTTTTTTGGACAAAAAAAAGATGTATTCTTTGAAAAGCTTTTAGGGATCGCTGAGAATTTGGACGTTGCATCAAAGTATTACGTTGATTTTAAAATAAAAAATGCAAGCGACTTAAAGAAATTTCAAGAAGAAATGAAGGAATATGAAACAAAAGGTGATAAGTTCATTCACTCTCTAATCGTTGAATTGAACAAAACTTTCATTACTCCAATTGAGCGTGAAGATATTTTACAACTAGCGATGAAAATGGACGATGTACTAGATGGATTCGAACATTGTTCAGCTCGTTTTGAGATGTATTCTATTACTTCAGCTGATGACTATATGGTCAAATTCGTTGATATTCTACAAAAAGCTGTTGAAGAAATTTTACTTTCTGTCAAATTACTTTCAAATAAAAAATTACTTGAAATTCGTGTCCATGCAATAAAAATTAAAGATTACGAATCACAATGTGATGAACTATTACGTACTTCAATTAAACAATTATTTATGAATGAAAAAGACCCTATCAAAATTATACAGTATAAAGAAATCTACGAAGGTTTAGAATCTGTAGCTGATAGTGCACAGGATGTTGCAAACACTCTTGAGCAAATTATCATGCGAAATGCGTAAGGAGCTATAAAATGGAACATTTATTTTTACTTACGATATTAATCGTGATTTTTGCATTCTTATTTGATTTTATTAATGGATTTCATGATACAGCAAATGCTATTGCAACGTCTGTTTCGACAAAAGCCTTGAAGCCCCGTACTGCAATTTTAGTTGCAGCTATAATGAACTTCATTGGTGCAATTACATTTACAGGAGTAGCAAAAACAATTACTACTGGTATTGTTGATCCAATTTCAATTCAAGGTACAAATGGACTAGTTGTCGTTATTGCTGCCTTATTAGGTGGTATCGTTTGGAACTTAGTTACTTGGTTTTTTGGGATTCCAAGTAGTTCTTCACATGCAATTATCGGTGCAATAGCTGGTGCTGCAGTTTCTGCAAAAGGAATTCACGTTTTAAAGGCTGACGGATTTATTAAAATTATCGAGGCATTATTAATTTCTCCAGTCATTGCTATTACACTTGGTTTTATTGTAATGACAATTTTAGCAACTATATTCCGTCGTTCGAATCTTTCTAAAACAAATAAAGGTTTTAGATTTGTACAAATACTTACTGCTTCATTACAGTCTTTTACTCACGGTACAAATGATGCACAAAAAGCAATGGGGATTATCATGATTGCTTTAATTGCTGCTAAAATTGAAGGACCAGGTGCAGACGTTCCATTATGGGTACGTATTGGTTGTGCAACAGCAATGGCAATTGGTACTTCAGTTGGTGGATGGAAAATCATTAAAACTGTTGGTGGAAAAATCATGAAAATACGCCCGATTAACGGTGCAGCAGCCGACTTATCTTCGGCCGCAATTATTTTCACATTTACTGCTTTACATTTACCAGTTAGTACAACACACGTAATTTCATCTTCTATTATGGGTGTTGGTTCTGCTCAACGTGTTAAAGATGTAAACTGGGGTACTGCTAAACGTATGATAATCACTTGGGTTATTACAATCCCAATTTCAGCAGTTGTTGCAGCTATCTTCTATCAAATTTTAAAATTAATCTTAATCTAATAATAAAAAAGGCGAACCCGTAACCACAGTTCGCCTTTTTTGTGTAGAAGGCCAAACACAATTATATGTCTAACCTTCTTTAGTTTTTACATATATTCTCTTTTCCTTTTCGGTCTTGTTATATAAAAAATTACAACAAGCAGTAAAATAATCGAACCAGCGATTAAAAAAGTATTTAACGAAAGTAATGTAGGTCGATTATATGATTTAGCAGCTAATAAATCTGTACTTAAAACTTTTTCTTTATTAGCCCAAACTTCAACCTGACCAAGTTTTTGATTTTTAGATATTCCATTTTCCTTGAATTTCTCGCCAATTGTTGATGATGGCTTTAATTTAATATCATAGTTTGTATTTGTACCTAGAGTAGTTAAAAAAGCCAAATCTTTCGAAATTTTCGTTTGAATTAAGTTTTTTCTTATTGTTACTTTTTTCTGCCAATCTGTTTTCTTAATTAACGTTTTTTTATGAATCATTGAAAACGCGTATGAATCCATTAATTTAATATCCTGCAAATATTGCGGTTTCGAAGAGCGCAATAAAATATTAATAATCATTTGACCGTCTTTTTTGTCAATTTCAATTAAAGTGTTTCGAGCAGAATCTGTATATCCGGTTTTACCTGCATAAAAATATGGATTTTCAAACATTTTTCCGCGATTAAAGATATACACATTCTTTTGTTTAGATGTATTAATATGAGCATCTTTTGTACCCATTGCTTTAATAATTAACGGGTATTTTAAAGCTTCCTTTGTGATTAGGGCTAAATCATGTGCAGTCGTATAATGGTTTGTATTGGGCAGTCCATTTGGATTCATAAAATTTGTATGATAAGCGCCAATCTTTTTAGCCTTTTCATTCATCATTTTTACAAAATTATCCATGTTCCCGCCAACTCGTTCACCGATTGCATATGCTAAATCATTTGCGCTCAAAATCATCATCGTTGTTAATGCTGTATTCCGATCTAATACTTCGCCTGTAGAAAAAAGTATTTGAGAATTGCTTTTTTCTTCTTGTATGCTTCTTTTTGTCATCTTAATTTTATCATTTTCATTTAAATGATCCATCATGACCATAGCAGTCATTATTTTAGTAGTACTAGCTGGGAAATCAACTTTATTGCTGTTCTTACTATATATTACTTCTCCATTATCAGCTAATATTGAAATAGCCTTATCACTAAATAGATTTAATTCATCTGCATGTACAGTTTTCTGCATAAAAAAACCATTAATTAAGCTAATACAAAGACATAATTTTATCATATTATTAAAAGTAGATTTCATATAAAACATTAAATCTCCTTTATACTTTTTCATTTGATTTTTTCAATTCACGCTAATGTTTTCTTGAGTAAAATAGTACTTACATTACAATAATGTCCCTATTATAACCTTTTCAAATTAATGTCTCAACTATACATAAAGTTGGAATAGTTTTTAAAAAATAACGGTTATTTCCCGGAAAATCGACAGATTCTTATTAACTTGATTTCTCTATTTTTTTTAGCCCCTCCCTTTTGCTTAAAGGTGCTAACTTAGTCTCTAATATAAATGATTCAACGGCTTTAGGATTGACATATGAGAATTCTCTCAATGCCCAGCCAATCGCTTTTTGAATAAAAAATTCTTTGCTTTCTGATAATAGTCTGCAGTATTTAAAAAGACGCTCTTGATCAGTTTTCTCTTTAAACTTCATTTGAAATAATAATGCTACTCTGTTTAACCACATATTATTAGAAGTAATCCACTTATTTGAGTACTCATCAATCAATTCAGGATATTTTAAAAAATGATAACTAATCAGCCTTCCTGAAATTGTATCAACGGTATCCCACCAAGATTTTTCCACTACTAGTTGTTCATATAATGTGATTCGTTCAATTTCAGCTTTTTTATATTGCCGGTCTAAAAATGTTAATGCAATGTATTGAAACTCTCTTTCTTCAAGGCCCCAAATATTTATGATTGAGTTTAAACTTGGCGGATCACCATAGTTCTCTCGATATTGTCTCAATAACGTATTTCGTTCTGGTGCCTTAATTCCTAAAAAGGTAAACTTGTTTTTCATATATGCTTCCATTGCAGGACGATTTTCATTGTTTTGATGGTCTTTAAAAAACTTCATTAACTCTTTAGAATAGTTGTCCAATTTCAACTCCCCTTAAACGTTCTAATTTTATTTATTCAACTTTAACGGGAAAAGCATTTCAATGTATTTCCTCTATTATAATAGAGGTTAAAGTTTAATGAAAAGACTATGGAGCAAAATTGTGTAAATTTTTTGAAGATTAGTTTATGATAGTTAAGTCAATATGAAAGGGGGATATTATGCAACCAGCAGTTAATACAAAGGTTATTAATCAATCAACCATGTATCAAATTCTATTTGCAATTAGTTTAGGTCATTTATTAAATGACTCGATGCAAGCAGTTGTACCAGCCATATTTCCAATTTTAGAAAAGACGATGAATTTAACTTACACAGAAATTGGATTCATAGCCTTTGCGCTAAATATGACTTCCTCTGTAATGCAACCTGTATTTGGAATTTTTTCCGATCGAAAGCCATCACCATTTCTCCTTCCAATTGGAATGTCATCCAGTTTACTAGGTATGCTTTGTTTAGCTTTTGCACCAAATTTAATGATGGTTCTATTATCTGTCCTATTAATCGGTATCGGGTCAGCAATCTTCCATCCTGAGGGCTCTAAAGTAGCGTTTTTAGCCTCTGGCTCAAAAAGAGGGGTATCTCAAGCAATCTATCAAGTTGGAGGAAATACAGGAAACTCGCTAGCTCCAGTATTTACGGCATTAATATTTGTACCACTAGGACAAAAAGGCGCAGCTTGGTTTACTATTCTAGCTGCTATTGGTATTTGTGTGTTAATTTATGTATCTACATGGTACCGAAATAAATTAAAAGAAGACCCATTTAAATTAAAAAATAAAGGCCAAACTTCAACTGAAAGTTTCAAAATAACATCGGCCGTAAAATTTGCTATTATTTTGTTAATTTTTATTACCTTTGCTCGCTCATGGTACTCAGCTGGCATAGGCAACTATTATCAGTTTTATTTAATTAAGAGCTATGGTTTATCGATTAAAAGTACACAATTATATTTATTTATCTTTATGATTGCAGGTGTAATTGGAACATTTATTGGGGGAACATTAGCTGACAAATTTGGAAAACGTAATACGATTTTATTTTCTTTAGTTGGAACTTTTCCATTAGCGTTA
This sequence comes from Gottfriedia sp. NPDC056225, assembly GCF_042267765.1. NCBI lineage: Bacteria > Bacillati > Bacillota > Bacilli > Caryophanales > Bacillaceae > Gottfriedia > Gottfriedia sp. NPDC056225. The sequence goes on from NZ_JBHJTJ010000009.1 coordinate 57,454, forward strand.
TTACTCCCTCATATCTCTTTATTAGCAGTTATACCAATTTTATTTTTAATTGGTATCATCAGTTCTAGTTCCTTTAGTGTAATAGTTGTTTATGCTCAAGAGCTAGTTCCTGGTAAAGTTGGTTTAGTTAGTGGATTAATTGTAGGTTTAGCATTCGGAATGGGTGCTTTAGGAGCCGTATTATTAGGTGTAATTGCCGATGCAACTAGCCTTAAATTCGTTATGAACTTATGTAGTTTCTTGCCATTACTAGGCTTAGTAGCATTTATGCTGCCAAATGATCGTAAAAAAACAGTTTAACGATATTCCCGCAGAAAGTAATGACACTAATCTTCGGCTATAGTAAGCCAAAATTGAAAATATTAGCTCTTTATAAAGTAAACCTGATTTTTGAATTTTAAAAGGCTGTCAAATAGGCAGCCTTTTAATAATTCTTTTAACTAACGATAAAATCCTTTTTTATTGCATTAATCAAATTTCGACTGATTTTAAACTAGTCAAAGAAATTGAAAAATCCTCCCTGAAATGTCAGGAAGGATTTTTATTTTTTTCGTATTTATTTTATAGTGTACTTCCTCGAACAAGATCGAAACGATCTGCATTCATGACCTTAGCCCAGGCAACGATAAAGTCACGTACAAACTTCTCTTTGTTATCATCTTGAGCATACACTTCTGCAATCGCACGTAGAATCGAGTTTGAGCCGAACACTAGGTCAACGCTAGTTGCAGTACGTATTATTTCACCTGACTTGCGATCACGTCCTTCAAATACGTCTCCGTCTACAGGCACCCACGCTACTCCCATGTCCAGCAAGTTTACAAAGAAGTCATTAGTAAGCGTGCCAACTCGATTAGTGAATACTCCATGTTTTGTGCCATTATAGTTAGTATCTAGGACACGCATACCACCAATTAGTGCAGTCATTTCTGGTGCAGTGAGACCTAGTAGTTGTGCCTTATCAACTAGTAACTCTGCTGAACTTACATTATACTGTTTCTTTTGATAGTTAATAAATCCATCAGCGATCGGCTCAAGCACTGCAAAACTTTCGATATCTGTTTGTTCTTGCGATGCATCGCTACGTCCTGGAGAAAACGGAACTAATACATCAAAGCCTGCATCCTGTGCAGCTTTTTCTATAGCGGCACTACCACCAAGTACAATCAAGTCCGCCAAGCTAACTTGCTTTTCTAGATGATTTTGAATATTTGCTAGTACATTTAGTACTTTTGTAAGTTGTTCAGGTTGATTTACTTCCCAATCCTTCTGTGGAGCAAGTCGGATTCGTGCTCCATTAGCACCTCCGCGCATATCTGATCCACGGAAAGTACTTGCTGAAGCCCAAGCAGTTTTTACTAGCTCACTAATTGTAAGTCCTGAGTCTAGTATCATTAATTTAATCTTTTCAATGTCTGCATCAGTTATTTCATTATCTAAAGCAGGTATAGGATCTTGCCAAATTAGCACTTCTTCTGGAACTTCAGGACCTAAATATCTTGAACGTGGCCCCATGTCTCTGTGAGTTAGTTTAAACCATGCACGAGCAAATTCATCAGCAAATTCTTCTGGATTCTCATAGAAATGACGAGAAATTTTTTCATATTCTAGATCATACCGTAATGCCATATCGGCTGTAGTCATCATTGTAGGAACACGAACAGATTGATCTTCAGCGTCTGGTGCAAGATCCTTCTCATGAGGATTTACAGCAAGCCATTGGTACGCGCCTGCAGGACTCTTTGTAAGCCACCATTGATATCCAAACAATAGTTCAAAATAACCATTATCCCACTTTGTTGGATTTGCAGTCCAAGCACCTTCAATTCCACTAGTGATTGTATCTCGACCTTTTCCAGAGCCATGAGTACTTAACCAGCCTAAGCCTTGAGCTTCAATAGGAGCAGCTTCCGGTTCTCGTCCAACATGTGCAGCATCTCCAGCACCGTGTGCTTTTCCAAAAGTATGCCCCCCAGCGATTAATGCAACTGTTTCTTTATCGTTCATTCCCATACGTGCAAAGGTTTCGCGTATATCACGACCACTTGCAACCGGATCTGGGTTACCATTTGGACCTTCAGGGTTAACGTAAATAAGTCCCATCTGAACAGCAGCAAGTGGATTCTCAAGCTCACGATCACCCTTGTAACGCTTATCTCCTAGCCACTCTGTTTCATTACCCCAGTATATATCTTCTTCAGGATGCCAAACGTCTGCACGTCCTCCACCAAATCCAAATGTTTTTCCACCCATTGATTCAATAGCAACATTTCCTGTTAGAATAAATAAATCAGCCCAAGAGATTTTGTTGCCATATTTTTGCTTAATCGGCCATAGCAGACGACGGGCTTTATCGAGATTACCGTTGTCTGGCCAACTATTAAGTGGGGCAAAACGCTGTGTGCCAGTTCCCCCTCCACCACGGCCGTCACCCGTACGATATGTACCAGCAGAGTGCCAAGCCATACGAATAAAGAACGGACCATAATGTCCATAGTCAGCAGGCCACCAATCTTGACTGTTTGTCATAAGATTATGGAGATCTTGCTTAAGAGATTGATAGTCTAACTTCATAAATTCTTCTGCATAATTAAATTCTACGTCCATGGGATTTGATTTTCTGTCATTCTGATGTAGAATGTTCAAGTTTAGCTGGTTTGGCCACCAGTCTTTATTTGCAGTACCAGATGATTTGGGAGTAGTAGCGCTACCGTGATTAAACGGGCACTTTGCAATGTTAGAAGTTTCATTAGTTTCCATATTTGTTTCCTCCTTAAGAGTTTATGTATACGTAAATATACGTAACTAACAAGATATGATAATGATTATGTAATCATTATATTAAACTATTACTTATATTAACAGAAATAAGTATTACTATTATGAATTTTTCGATAAACATATGAACATTGTATGTCATTAGTAAAATAGATTTTTGGTTAGTGAGTTTGTTCATACTCTATCGAATAATAAGCTATTTGTTCTTCAACTCTGCACTCTCCACTAATTCTTATAATTTCTTTGCTTAGCAGGTAATACTATTTATAAAATCTCAACTGAAAGTAACTTTATGATTGAAATTTTACAATCACTTGCTTGTACTATTCTAGTAATTAATTCTATACTTTATTCCTGTTTCCTTGTTCGAATACCTTGCCATTTACTACAAAAAAACTGCTATTTTAGCAGCTTATAATCTTTAATATAAATTTACTTCCCATTTATTGTCCAACGTTCGAAATGCAATAGCTAAAAAACGAAACATCCATTATTAAGTCATTATTTTTCCTTAGTTACTTTAATATCTGGAAATTTCCCCCTAATAAATGATAGGATCTCCTTTGTTTCTTCATTCATATTATAAGGTGCAACCGTACCGCCAAATGAAGGCTGGATTAAAATAGGTTCATCATGGTTATTGAGATAAAATTGTAAATAATCAATATTCCAAGGTTGTCTTGCAATATATTCTTCTTTTTTAATATATTTTACTTCTATAACGTCGTTCAATTTCACTTCTTTTGTGTTTTTTTTCTTTTAAATGATTTTATTAGAATATACAGCTACATACCCTCGTATTTTTTTACGTTCAGGGATAAATAAAAAATAAAACAGCAATGCAAATAAGATTGTCATAACAATGAAAAGCCAATCCATTTTAACGAGTCCTATTATGATGCATACAGTCAAACCCAAAATACCACTTAGTAAAATTACATCCATTAAAATAATCTCATATGGTTTATTTTTGTACAGTAAGATTGGATCTTCCAATTCCATTCCTCCAGGATTTCAAGTACTTTAATATTGTCATTATATATAACTTAGCGTTATTTGTAATTGGGGGTAAATTGACTTTTTTCGTAGAATTTGATGTGTAACTTATTCAACTGCTCAGCCTTATCCTATAAGAAAAACCGGGAAAAATCAGCCCGGTCCTACTTTGATTAGAGTCCAGCCGCAAAATGAGTAACATATTGACTCCTTCTCCCTTTTTTATTTACTCATGAAACCCTTATGTCGTCCCTTAAAAAAAAGAGGCTGTCCTAAAAGTTTTGGAACAGACAATGTGATTTCTTTTTTATATTTTTTCAGAATTGACCTGTATGCCGGAAAATGTAGGGTAAGTTTCTGATTTCTTTTTTGCACGTTCGATAGGTTTGTTTGCATGTTTCACAATTTTAATTACAGATTTCCTATTTTTATTTTCACTTCCACTTTTATTTACAGTTTTTATTCTCTTATTTGAATGTTTGGCATTCTTATTTGCACTTTTTTTATATACTATATAAAGAAAATTCGCCGATTAGCGAGACTTTAGGCGAAGACAGGACGGTAGTTGCACTTATACTTATACCTAAAATTGGCATCTACGTCGACTTATCTTCACCGTTCCCAATTAATACTTTCTTAATATGCAAAAAAAAGCTCTTCGATTACCGAAGAGCTTTTCTCATATTACATACCCCAAACTAATGTCCAAAGAGTACCAAATACTATTGCTACTGCAATAAATACTGCGTAACCTAAATTGATATATAATACATTTTTATTTTCATTTTCGTTCATGTGCATGAAAACAATTAATTGAAGACCACCTTGTAATAATGCCGTTACTATTAAGATAATAAATGACACATTAAAAGGTAAATGTAAATAGTAAACACTTAAAGCTATGATTGTTAGGACAAGTGATTGGATGAAGCCAACCACTTGATGCTTAGGGAATAACGCGCTCATCCAATCAGTCCTTTCACGTAAACAAAACTAAAGATAAAGATCCATACTACATCTAGGAAATGCCAATATAGTGAATAAATAAATGTTTTGTTTGCAGTAGTTTCAGTAATACCTTCACGAGATACTTGAATTAAGATTGCAATACCCCATAACATACCGAATGAAACGTGGGCACCGTGAGTACCTAATAATACGAATAACGCTGATAAAGCTCCACTACTTTGGATCGTCGCACCTTCATGTACATAAGTAAAGAATTCTGTAATCTCTACTCCTAAGAAGACTGCACCTAAAGCTAAAGTTATCATAAGGAAGCTAATAAAAGCTTTTTTTGAATGTAATTTAATAGTGTTAACAACTAAACCAATCGTAAAACTACTAGTTAATAAGGCAAATGTTTCAATCATTACACCTTTCATCTCAAATAATTCTTTTTGAGTAGGTGCAGAACCAGTATTTTTTGCTAATGTGAAATAAACTGCGAATAATGTACCGAATAAAGCAATCTCAGCTCCTAAAAAGATCCAGAAACCTAGAATCTTATTAGAACTTTCTTCACCTAGACTATATAGAGGCTTGCTGTTCATAATGATCACCTCGTAATTTTTTCTCTGTTTCAATAATTTCTTCTTTATGAATATGATATCCATGATCGCGTTGGAATGAACGTGCGATTAAGCAAAGTGCAACCGGAACTGCAAATACAATCATTGGAACCCACCATTCAAAAATTAAGAAGAAACCAAATGCCATAAATGCCATACCTAAAATGAATGGTATACCACTATTACTTGGCATGTGAATATCTGTAATCTCACCTTCAAGTAGAGATTTTCCTTCTTTTTTAGCTTTCCAGAATGGATCTAATGAATCAACTTTAGGAATTACTGCAAAGTTATAAGGAGCAATTGGACTGCTTGTAGCCCACTCTAATGTTCTTGCATTCCATGGATCACCATTAGTTTCTCTTGGAGCATAACGTACACTGTAATAAATATTATAAACAAGTAACATGAACCCGATAGCTAACCCTACAGCACCAATTGAAGCAATCAAGTTTAAAGGACCAAAACCTGAATCTGCACTATACGTATAAGTACGACGAGTCATACCTTTTAATCCTAATAAGAATAATGGGAAGAAAGTTACGTTAAAACTTACAATAATTGTCCAGAACGTAATTTTACCGATTTTTTCATCTAATTTGAAACCGAAAACTTTTGGGAACCAGTAGTAGAAACCTGCTATTACAGCAAATACAGTACCTGGTATTAATACGTAATGGAAGTGAGCAACTAGGAACATCGTATTATGATATTGATAGTCAGCACTTGCCATTGCAAGCATTACCCCTGTAACACCACCGATTGTAAAGATTGGAATAAACGCTAATGAATAAAGCATTGGAACGGTAAATTCGATTTTACCTTTCCTTAATGTGAACAACCAGTTAAAGATTTTCACACCGGTTGGTATACTTATGGCCATTGTTGTAATACTAAAGAAGCCATTTACAACAGAACCTTGACCCATTGTATAGAAATGGTGAACCCAAACAACGAAACTTAAAGCAGAGATTGCAATCATACTGACAACCATGCTCTTATATCCGTATAAATTCTTTCTTGAGAATGTTGCAATAATCTCACTATAAATACCGAAAGCTGGAAGAATAACAATATAAACTTCAGGATGTCCCCAAATCCAGAATAAGTTCGCCCAAAGCATATCATTACCATGTGCCATCGTGAAGAACTGTGTTCCAAATTCACGGTCAAACATCATTAATGCTAAAGCTACTGTTAATACTGGGAATGCGAATACGATAATAACGTTTGTAATTAAGATACTCCAAGTAAACATTGGTAATTTCATTAATTTCAAACCTGGTGCACGCATTTTTAAAATTGTTACGATAAAGTTAATACCAGTCATTAATGTACCTAGACCAGCAATTTGAAGCGAAATTGCGTAATAGTTATTTCCAACACCTGGGCTGAATTCTTTACTTGCTAGTGGGAAGTAAGCTGTCCAACCAGCATCAGGTGATCCACCGATAACAAAGCTTAAGTTTAAAAGCATTGCACCTGCGAAGAATAACCAGAAACTAACTGCATTTAAATAAGGGAATGCTACGTCACGTGCTCCAATTTGTAATGGAATAACGATATTCATTAAACCAATAATGAAAGGCATCGCCATGAATAAAATCATAATTAAGCCGTGAGTTGTAAAAATTTCATTATAATGTTGTGCATCTAATATTTTTAAATCTGGTCCTGCTAATTGTGCCCTCATTAATAAGGCATCAACTCCGCCACGGAAAAGCATTAATAATGCACAAAGAATATACATTACACCGATACGTTTATGGTCAACCGTTGTTAACCATTCTTTCCATAAATAACCCCATTTTTTAAATTTGGTTAAACCAATAAAAATAGCGAGAGAAACAATAACGATACTCACCATTGCGCCATAGATCATTGGCTCACCTGTTACAAAAAAGTGATCCCATTTATAACCCATCATTATTTCATCCCCTCCATATTATCCATAGAACCATGATCATGCCCTGCATTTTTTCCTTCAGGAGCTGGTCTAAATTCTAAGTGGGTTGAAGAATATGTCTTTCTACCTAAATGCTCTATTTTTAGCAACTTATTAAACTCTGTTTCTGTTAAAGCAGGAGCCGTATTTTTAACGTCTTTAACCCAGCCGTCAAAATCTTTATTGTTCATTGCCAGTACTTCAAATTCCATTCCAGCAAAGCCTTTACCATTGAAGTTACTGTTTTTACCCATAAATGAACCTTCATTTGAAGCAACAAAGTTTAATTTAGTTACCATGTTACTCATTGCGTATTTTTGTCCACCTAATTGTGGAACCCAGAAACTTGTAATCGGACCAAATGAATATAGTCTGAATTCTACGTTTCTATTCGTCGGAATGTTAACATAGTTAACTGTTTCAATTCCTTGTTCTGGATATGAGAAGTGCCATTTCCAGTTTGAAGAACTTGCATAAATTACAAGTGGTTTATCATTTGCATGACCTTTTGGAACACTTTCAACTGCATTTGTTGTTTTAACAGTTACTACTGATAAAACTGCAACAATTATGATCGGTGTAACCGTCCAAATAATTTCAAGTGTTTTACTTCCCTCTTCGTGAGGTGGTTCGTAATCTTTTGGAAGTTTACTAGCTCGATATTTATAAAGAATAACTATATAAAGAATGTAAACTACTAGTAAAACTCCTAACATCATTAACATTGAGAAGATAATCGTATCTGCTTGCGTTTTAGCAACAGGTCCTTTTGGATTAAGAACTGCAATCTTGTCACAAGCACCCAATGCTAATGCAACCAGCATGATCATCATGCTCATTAGAAATTTTTTCATCTCGCTCTTCCTTCCTTTAAGTAAGTAAAAGTACAAAACAGTTTTTTGAATTGCTTCTTAGTTAAGTATTTTTATAAATTGTCACCAAAATGACAAACAATGTCCACAGTTATAGTAAGATACTTTAATTAAAAAAACAAACAATTAATTTCTATTTTGAAAGGAAAAAATAAGTGTTCACATTTTAGACATATTTACAAATATGTGTTTTTCCTAAAAACCTATATGTATCAAGGAACCGGTATGTATGCTCACCTTTTCACAACGTTCACATTTTAGACAAATATTAGATTTCGATTAACTTTTTGTTCACAATTTCAAAATTACATATTATTAATTTAGTATAATAATTTCGAACGATTTTCACGGAATAATCAGTATTTTCGGACAAAGAATACTCTTCTATTGGCGATCCGTCAGGGGAAGACAAAGGCATAGTTCCACTCAACCTAAAAGTGGCATCTACGCCGATTTATCTTCACCGTTACCAATTGATACTTTCTAAATTAACAAAAAAAATAACGCAGATCTCTCTGCGTCAAAAACAGGGTTATTAATTTATTGAAGAGAAAAACTACTGTCCTAGCATGTTCTTCTCTTCATAGGGTTGGGGGGGTTCTAGGGTTGCATTCCACATTAATTTTAAAATGTGTATCCAATCGAAGAACTAAGAAAAACAATGGCTTTTTCTTACACTTCTTTTATAAACTTAGATTAACATAAATGAAAATGATTATCAATACCAATTATTGTAATTTTTTATAAAAAAGTAAAACATTATCATGCCTCAAATACTACAAAGCCAGCATTCTCTTATAATTTTTTACTTCTTTCCATACCCAACCGCCTTTAGCGCATACCATGACAGATATCCATTGTTTACATCCATTTCACGTTTTTTTGATTGATGCTTTATTTTCTAAATCAAATTAATAAAATTCAATCTCATTTAATATTGCAAATCAAATAAGTTATAATTGTAGAAAAAAGGTGGGACAAGTATGCCGCAATTATTAATTAAAGGTATTTCAACAAATGATATTTGCAAAATTAGCAAGCCATTAATTGAAGAACTTGCAAATGTTTGCGAATGTGGAACTGACAATTTTACGATTGATTGTATTCATTCTACTTCAATCTTTGATGGTGAAGTTGTAGATAGTTTTCCATTTATTGAAGTAAAGTGGTTTGAACGTGGAGTAGAGACAAGAGATCGTTTCGCTGCAACAATCGAAAAACATGTTAATTTATTAAATATTCCAGAATTTGAAATAGCATTTATTACATATAAAGAAGATAGCTATTATATTAATGGAAAGAGATTTGAATAATACTATACCAAAATAACAAAGGCCAGTGAATCCACTGGCCTTTTTATTTTGTATAATTTCCATTATTTATAGGTCAACTGTACCTATAGGACGATGTCATTTCACGGTATTTTTACTATGTGGACAAATATACAAACTTTAAAAAATAGTTATGTAACTAAGTACATGATCGACAAAATTGAATATTAGTATATTAATCGGACAAGTAGGTGACCAAAATACTTCCGATTAGAGAAAGGTGAATGAGAATGAACTTTGAAATTATTGTGACTGCTTTTGTTTTCATAATGACAATGGCTGTCATTTTCTGGAGACCAAAAGGAATTCATGAAGCATGGCCTGCAACTATAGGGGCAGTATTAATACTGCTAACTGGAATCGTCAGTCGCCATGACCTTCTTGACATCATTAGTAAAATTGGTGGGGCCTCTATAACAATTATTGCAACAATTGTTATGGCTGTTATTTTAGAAAGCTTTGGATTTTTCCACTGGTCCGCAGCACGCCTAGTAACATTAGCTAAAGGATCAAGTTATCGCCTATACTGGTATATCCAATTACTATGTTTTTTAATGACACTGCTGTTTAATAATGATGGTAGTATCCTAATAACAACACCAATACTAATTATTCTTTTAAAAAATCTCCGCTTAAAACCACATCAACAAATACCTTACCTATTATCGGGTGCATTAATTGCTACCGCTTCGAGTGCTCCAATAGGCGTAAGTAATATCGTAAATTTAATCGGTTTAAAAATCGTTCACATGCCACTATATATGCAGCCGTTAATGATGTTTGTACCAACAATGATCGGCTTATCCTTTATGTCACTCATGATGTATTTCGTATTAAAGAGTAAATTTCCAGAAGTTTTACCTGCTTCAACAAATGACATTGAAGAATCATTTTTCATCAAAAATTTTCATCCTTTAAAAACAAAAATCTCTGTTGAAACGAAAAGAAAAAGAACAAAGTTTATGCTTAAAATATTAACTTTCGTATTTGTTATGAGATGTTTGCTTTTCGTCGCATCCTTTATTTCGATTCCAATTGAATTTGTTGCTGTACTCGGCTCACTCATTTTACTTATATGGAGATGGTACCATTTAAGAACAAACCCAGTGGATATCTTAAAAAAGACCCCTTGGCAAATACTTTTGTTTGCATTCTCAATGTATGTAATTATTTTTGGGCTTCATAATGCTGGTCTAACAGATTTTCTTGTAAAAGAACTTGAACCAGTCGTTAATCAAGGCCTATTTAATGCTACTTTAGTAATGGGTGGATTAGTAAGTCTATTATCAAATTTATTTAACAATCACCCTGCTCTTATGATTGGCACAATCAGTTTAACTGAGATGGGTCTAAATCCAGTAACCCTAAAAGCAATCTATCTTGCAAATATTATCGGTAGTGATATTGGCTCACTATTATTACCGATTGGAACATTAGCATCTTTAATTTGGATGCACATATTAAAAGAAAATAAAATTAAAGTAAAATGGAAAGATTATTTAAGCGTTACAATAATTGTGATCCCATTAACTACTATTATTACATTAATATTATTATTTTATTGGATACAATTATTTTTTGCTCATTAATTTAGTTCTTTAATTACCTATAGGAGGAGATTAAAGTGAGTGATGTATCAACATTGCTTGGTGAACAAGTTTCAGTAAAACTATCTGGAGATGTCATTTTCGAAGGTATTCTTACTGATTTAGGACAAGATATTTTAGTCCTTTTCAATGGCATAAAATATTATTATATTCCTTGGATGCATATCCATATGGTATATCAAACGAATGAATTGAAAGAAAAAATAAAGAACCCTAATGAACCATCCATTACCCAAGAAATGGAGACAATTTCTTATCGTAAAATTTTACTAAATGCTAAAGGTATCTTTTCAGAAATCTATGTAACTGGTAATATAACTTTTCATGGATATGTTATGAATGTACTAAGTGATTATTTAGTCTTTTATTCACCTGTATTTCATACAATGTATATCTCTTTATCGCATTTAAAATGGATTACACCCTATAATCATAAAGTTGTTCCATATAATTTAAATGATGATACTTTATCTGTGCATCCTTCTACCACTCCATTACACAGATCATTTGAAAGTCAGATAAAAAAGGAAATTGGAAAGTTGGTAATTTTCGATGGTGGGACAGATCCAATGAAAATTGGGCGTTTAAACAAAGTTGATAATAATCAATTAGTGCTTTGTATAGCAAGTGGAGAAAATGTTTATTTAAAGCTAGCACATATAAAATCTGTTCACCTACCTTAGCAGGATATGACCTTTGATACGCGTTGTATTTAAAGGTTTTTTTTTATTTATAAGCAAGATACTTTCTAAGCCACTTTACTTTAATATATAAATTTAATGCATTAAGTAAAAGCCCCATTCCATGCTTGGGGCTTTTAACTTTAACTATATTAGTCTTCTAATCTTTATTAACGTAAATCGATCCATTCTTCGTTTTTAAATTAAGCTGGTTTTCGCCGCTTCCTACAATCGCCTGATTTGAATGGATTTCATCTTTATTTTCCATTTTCCAGCCTATATTCCCATCAAAGTTTCCATCATTTGTTTCTGCATTAATTGCAATGCTATTATCTTTTAGCAAGTTGATTTGAAGTTCACCGTCATCTGAAGTAATGTTACTACTACCAAACAATAATGCATCGTCGACATTAACTGAACCGTTGTTTGTTTTTGCTTTAACTTCACCTTTAAACTCATTCAGGGTTATTTCGCCATCATTTGTAGTGATTTCACTTCTACCTTCCATATTCGCATGGTCAAACGAAATTCTACCATCTTTTGTGCTTGCATTTAAATAACCAGATATATTCCTAACGGTAATTTCTCCGTCACGTGTTGCAATTTCACTTTCATTTGTTAAATTCACTTTAGTTAAGCTAATTGAGCCATTTCTAGTTTTTGCAACTAAGTTTCCGGATACATTTTCAACATTTATTTGACCGTCATTTGAATTAATTACTGTTTCATTAGCCTTATTCGTTAAATTTACCGAACCATTGTCTACTTTAATATTCGTCATCATACTTTTCGGCAAATCAATCGTTAACTCAGCCTTTTTATTTCCAAAATGGAATATGTTATTGTCATCATCATTAATTTCTATATACATTTTATTTCCAAGTGTTTTTACCGAATAATAATCTGATAACTTCCCTGTTTCTTTTTTACCATTATCAGGAATTCGGATCGTCCCGTTTACTTTTAACGAATTTGAGTCAGTTCCATTTACATTTATTTCTCCATCCGTTGCTTTAATAATAACTTCATTAATTGATGTAGAAATAGTTTGTGAATCATTTATTTCAATATTTTTGGATTTAAACGTGTACCCAATTTCTTTAATAAAATAATGTCCTATACTAAAAACAATTGAAACGATCATTACTAAAACAAGTAGAAAAATACTAAATCCATGAAAACGGAGTGTGTCTTCTTTTCTTACTAAATGAAAGAACAAGACTTCAATCCCTAATAAAATACAAGCAACTGGCCAAGCATTAATTAAAAACTTCGTATATGGTATCGAAATAAAACTTTGTAGAAACCACAATACACCAATTGCAATCAAAATAATACCAGCAGTTATAGTGCCAACTTTCCAGTTCCTCATACTTCTTTCTTCGGCTTTCCAGTTAATAATTTAATACCAAGTACAACAAACACGAAACTGAATATTAAATTTTGAACTAGATGATAATCAATAAATAGATTGTAATGTCTTGAGATATAATCTGAGGCATTTTCTAATAATGATAAGCAACCGAAACCGATTAATACCCAACCAATTAAAAATTTATTAACTTTAAAATGATTATTTAAAATTGGCTCATCGATTAATTCGATATCCTCACGATATTTGCTATGGTATTGTAGAGCATCAAAATAGCTATAAAATACAATAACTGGTATAAAAAATCCGAAACTTGAAATTAAATTTGTTAAAAATATCGTTCCGAAAAACAGTAGCATAAACTGCAACCCTCGACTCATTAACCCTAAATAGAAATGACCAAGCCCAGGTAAAATTGATAATATATAAACTAATCTTTTACGTGATTTCAAAGTTTGTACCTCCATTATTTTTTATTTTCTTTCAATATTTTTGGAATTGATATTGTTATTTTTTCACTTTTTTCAATTAATGAAGACGTCTGATCGATTGTTTGTACAACTTGGCGATTTGAATTTGAAATTCGCTCAGCTAATTGAAATTGGAAAAATAAAAATGTTGCTGCCGCAGCCAACACTAAATGGATAAAGCGAACTTTTTTTGAATTATGATTATTCGATTTCATTTCGTTAACTTGTTCCTTAATCTCGATTAACTCAGTTTGCTTCATAATCTCATTCACGAAGTCATCAGAAAAATGATAATCAGGTGGATTCATCCATTCCTCTTGTAATTCTTTAAGAAGTTCAAGTTCAGCCTCGCAGGAGCTACATTCATTTAAATGCTGTTCAAGCATAAGAGATTCTTTTTTTGAAAGCTTATTTTGTTGATACGATAATAATTGTTCAGAAGTTAAATGTTTCAAATAACCCCTCCTTTATGCTTGTCTTTAATTAATCGTTTGGCTCGATATAAGCGTGACTCTACAGTTTTAACGGCTACATTTAATTTCATAGCTATTTCAGCGTAGGTCAGTTCTTCAAAATAATACAATTTCAATACATCGCTATATGCTTGTGGCAATTCAATTAAATATGAATGAATAAGTTCTTTATCGATCGTTTTTAGTAAAGCTTCCTCAGGTGTTAAAATATTCTCTTCTGGTAAAGTAGAAAGTAACTCACCAGTTTCATGCTCCTGTTGTTTAACTTGTTTTCTTTTAAAATCAATTGCTTTATTCATTGTAATTCGATAAATCCATGTTGCCAAACTTGATTCTCCGTTAAAGTTTTCAAGAGAACGATACAATTGGAGAAAGACTTCTTGCGAAATATCTTCAGCATCCTTTTGATTAGTTGAAACTTTCAATGCTACTGCAAATACCTTTGCTTCGTATCTTAAAATTAATTCCTTAAATAGTTGATGATTTCCCTTTAATATATTTTTTACTAATTGTTCATCCGACTCCATTGCATCACCTCTTTTCCCTATCCATAACTTTAGACGAAGAAAATTTTAATAACCCTGCAAAAATTTAAAAGTTTTTTTAATAAAATTTTTAAAGATATAATTGAAAGCAAAAAAGTCATGTATATCAACTATTAAGTAGTTTGTGGGAAAATACTTATTTAATGAATAAATGAACAAAAAAAAAAGCTTATATTGGGTTAATACAAGCTTTTTTGTTTCGTCGGTTGTGAAGAAAGTACGGTTGTTAAGTTTTAAGGAAAAAATTTATGTAATCAGTCACTTTTTTGTAATTTTGTATGTTTTTACATTGTTTTGATCAAATATTGTCCTTTTTTATTTGCGATTCCCGATATTATTTGCGATTTGCTTAATTATTATTGAACTTCTGGAATAATATGTAAATCCTTTATAAAGGTGCGCATATGTTTCACTATTTCTTCATATCTCAATTTGCCATTTTTTAAATTTACCTCATTTATATTTTCTAAAGACATAATTTCAAAGTTTCGATTATCTCGATAATAATTATATGTCGGGAAAAAACTTGGATTAGTCAATTCGATTTTTACATCTTTGTTTTTTTGATTTTTTACTACGTCTACGGTAGCAAGGCCACCAATTAACTCATAAATTTCATCTTGAGCTGATAAATAATTTCCTAATGAGTAAAAGACAATTGATTTATTCCCCGTTTTTCCTGTTATCCATGCCGGTGGTTGTAGTACATGTGGATGGTTTCCAATAATAATTTGAACTCCCATATCTGCTAATTTTTTTGCCAGTTCCTTTTGAGTATTATTTGGCATTCTTTCATATTCAGTACCCCAATGCATCGCAACTACTACGACATCAGATATTTTTTTTGCTCTTTCAACATCACGGTTTATTTTAGTTAGGTCAATTAAATTTACTAAATAGTCTTTGCCTTTAGGTACAGGAATACCATTCGTACCAAATGTATAAGCAAGAAATGAAAAACGTATATTATTTTTTGCTAAAACTCTTATCTGGTCATGGTCGGCCTTCGATTTAAATGCCCCAGTATATGGCATGTGAATTGCATTCCAATGAGAAAGTGCACTTTGGATTATTTTTTCACCGCGATCAAGTGAATGATTATTTGCTAATGTTACAAAATCAACTCCAGCACCTTTAAGTGCATCACCTACTTCATATGGACTATTAAATGCTGGATAAGTTGATAGTCCAAACTGTTTTCCGCCAATCATTGTTTCTTGATTCGCTACTAAAATATCTGGCTGTTCCATCGTTTTTCTAACTTCATCAAACATTTTATTAAAATTATAAATACCGTTTGGAAGCACAGCATCCTCATAAACTTCATTATGTATTAAAATATCACCGACAGCACCAACAGTTACTTTCGAGACAACCTCATCATTTTTCTCAACAGTTTCATTCGGTCTTTTGACCTGTTCTGTTTTTAATTTATTTTCTTTTACATTATTTTCTTGATTATTTTTTGAGCAAGCACTCAATAAAGCAAAAATACAGGTTATCAATATGATTATAAATTTTTTCACATTTTTCTCTCCAAAGTTCGAGGCAAGATTAAAGTTTTAGATTTTAGCCTATCAGTAGGATAGGCATAGTCCATTTTTAAGTTGTCCCATATTAATCTTTATTATTTAATTAGTTAATCTTCTCCCATTTTTTTACAAATGAACATTTAATTTTACATTGTTTATTAACAAATATCAATCATTATTAATACTTTAAGATAACATTTTTTTAAAATTAAGAATTATTGGACTTAAGTATAAAAGAACTATTAAAATAATAATATGGTCAAAATGAATGGAGTTTTTCGGTTTTAAATAATTTCGACATTCTTATATTACGTGGCTACTAAATTTTGAAAATGTTAGGAGAGTAAAATGGGTATATCAGAAAAGTTATTACAGTTAAAAAAAGAAATAAGCAACGTCATTATCGGTAAGGATGATGTCGTTGAAATGATTTTCATTGCTTTAATAAATAATGGACATATTTTATTGGAAAGTGTTCCTGGGACGGGTAAGACTCAATTAGCTAAAAGCTTTGCAAAAACGATTAACGGTTCGTTTAAGCGGATTCAATTTACTCCAGATTTATTACCGAGTGATGTAACTGGAATTCAATTTTTTCATCCAAAGGAACAAGATTTTCAACTTCGAATCGGTCCAGTTATGACGAATATATTATTAGCTGATGAAATTAACCGTGCTACCCCTAGAACCCAAGCTAGTTTATTAGAGGTAATGGAAGAACGACAAGTAACAATCGATGGAGAAACGATTAGTCTACCTAACCCATTTATCGTAATTGCAACTCAAAATCCAATTGAATCGCAGCAAGGTACATTCCCATTACCTGAAGCACAAATGGATCGCTTCTTTATGCAAATTAGTTTGAAGTATCCTTCGTTTGAAGAAGAAAAAAGCATTATGAAATCATATCGTTTAAATAGTCCATTTTCAAACTTAAATAAAGTATTAACATTAGATGAAATTTATGAAATGAAAGAACAAGTGAAGACTGTTAAGATTTCGGATGAAGTGGAAGATTATATTTTAAAAATTGTACATCTAACTCGAAATCATGAAGATGTTCAGCTTGGAGTGAGTCCACGTGGTACATTGGCATTAATGAGAGCTTCGCAAGGCAAAGCTTATATTAATAATCGAACATTTGTTACACCTCAAGATGTAAAAGATGTTGCGGCCTATATTCTCTCACACAGAATCGTATTAAACCTTGAAGCATCCTTTAAATACAATGCTATACAAGTTATTGAATCAATTTTAAATCAAGTTGAGGTTCCTGTAGAAGCTGGAGCAGGTCAATAAATGACTTGGCATAAAGAGATAAATGGAAAGAATTCCCTTGATGTACTTATCATTTTTGGCGCAATCTTTTTAATTATTAATTTCTATCAGTCTTCTTACTTGTTAATGTTTTTAGGTGCTTTTTTAATCATCCTTAGTTTAATGAGTAGATATTATTTAAATCATATAGCTGATCACCTTACGATTGAAAACGACCGATTACCAATTCATGTTACCGTTGGAGATCAATTTACATTACCAGTTAAAATTAAACAAAATAATTGGTTACCGATCATAAACGCTACAGTTCGAATAAAATTAAATCCAATTTTAGAAGGTAAAAAGTTTAAAACTATAAGTAATGATTCGAATTTAGAACTAATCATACCTATTCAATTAAAAGGTAATGAGACTGTTCAGCTTTCTTTGCCGCTCTTTGCGACAAAACGTGGAGTTACGAGAATAAAAGAATTGGAGCTAACCATTTCAAATTTTTTTGGCTTAGGTTATGTACATTTAACTTATAAACCACTTTTACAAAAAGAAATAATCGTTTATCCAAGCTTAATTCCTGTACCTCAAATTGACCAAATAATGTCAACTAATTCATATGGTAATTTTGTGACGCCGTCTAGTATTTTTGAAGATTTTCTAGCTCCGATTGGAACTAGAGATTATGTATATTCGGATTCATTTCATCGAATCCACTGGAAAGCAAGTGCCAAGACGCAAGTACTACAAACTAAAATATATGAACGAACTGCTGATTATTCATTTACGTTTATCATCAACTTAAGAAATCCAAACCATGAAAATTTCAGACTAAGTATCGTTGAGAATATTGAATCGATTGCAAGTAATATTGCCTATATGGTCCAATATGCAACACTTAAAAATATTCAGTATGAAATCTTTCTAAATTTGAACATGGAAAGTGGAGTTCCTGTTTATCATTTACCGATAGGCGGAGGAAAATCTCAATTAAGTAAAACTTTTGAAATCCTTGCCCGTATTAATGGAGCAAGAACGACACAGCCGATCGATCGATTGTTACATTACGTTGAAAAACAACAACGAAAATCTCCAGTTGTGATTTTATGTGGACCGTTCGGTAAGCATGGAGATCGATACTTCGCTCAAATGCGAAAACGCGGTCAAAATATATATTATCTACAAGATGATTTAGAAAGTCCAAAGCTTGTTCCATTTGGACAGAATTAAGTCGAAAGGATAATGAAATGATTTTACGTTTACTACCTACATATTTTTTCTCATTAGAATGTCTATATTTATATTTAATCGTTCTATTTTTATACGAATCAAAAAATCAACTACCGCCTAGCTTGGCTATGATTTGCATTTTTCTAATTGGAAATCTAATATTATTTTACTCTTTAAATAAATCTAAAGTGTCTCGTGTTAGCTCATACTTAGCAGCCGTTTTTTGCGGTGTAGTTGGCTACAATCTTGGCTTAAATTCGGTTACATCAATTTTATGCGCTGCTTTTATCTTTTTTCGAATTGAGGCTTTTCTTAAAGACACTTCATTATGGAATGAAGAACGAAATAAATTGCAAATAGTTTTTTATTTTACAAGTTTATTCATACTCTTTTTTGGCTGGTCATTCCATTACGAGTATAAAAGTTTCGTATATGGGCTAATTATTATGTTTACAATTCTTTTTAGTTTAGGGAGATATTTTCAGCAAGCAGTTAATACACAAAGCATTAAAAACTCTCGTGGCATGTTCGGTTCAATACTAATTGCAGCAACACTAACTGGTATTTTCACGTTAGTCGTACCATTATTTAAATGGAGTATTTTTAAAGTACTAGATGGATTATTTAAGGTAGTTGGATTTGTAGCGTCACCTATTTTCAACTTTGCTGATCACAAAAATTTTAAAGTTGAAAAAATTAAACTTAACCGTCATCCACTTAAAAATCGAATACCGCAAAATCCAAAAAATCAGCATTTTATTTTAGAATCAGTACCTACTTGGGTTTGGCTAGCCATACTAATAATTGTTTTAATCGCAATTTGGTTTGTTATTAGAAGGCTTAAATCTATTCGTATTGAAAACCAATCTTTCCAACAAGAAATTGGTATTGAATATGAATCAATTCCAGAATCTATGAGAATAAAAAGACGACTTTTTAAAGCTAATGCCCCTACTGATCAAATAAGAAAACTAATCTTTCAACTTCAAAAATATGCATCGAAGCACAAAATGGGTCGCCATAACGGTGAAACTTTAAATGAATGGTTTAAACGTATTCAAATTTCAAATGAAGACGAACTAATCAATGCATATAACTCAGTACGCTATGGAAAAGCTGAATTAAAGGATATTGAAAAGTATGAGGAACAGGTAAAGCGGATTAAAGAAATGATTAGGAATAGGGATAAAGAACAAGGTTAAAGGGTAAAAAAACACAAATTTTATTAAAATTTGTGTTTTTTCTGTATTATGCCTTAATTGTTCTTGTATGCTTTAGTAGCAATTGTATATTTTTCGATATTTTTCATGTGTGGCTCGTAGCCTATGCCTGGTTTATTTGGTACAGTGATCATTCCATTTTCTACAGTTACTTCTGGCTCTATAATGTCTTCAGCCCAATATAGTGAGGAAGCAGCTGTGTCACCTGGTAGAATGAAGTTAGGTAATGAAGTAATTGCAATATTATGTGCTCTTCCGATTCCTGATTCGAGCATTCCACCACACCATAATGGTATGTTATTTTCCATGCATAAATCATGTATTTTTTTTGATTGAGTTAGTCCGCCAACTCTTCCAATTTTAATATTAATAATTTTACAGCTTCCTAGTTTTATCGCTTTTCTAGCATCTTCTAATGAATGAATACTTTCGTCTAAACAAATAGGCGTTTTCATTCTTGCTTGTAAATCTGCATGATCGATAATATCGTTGTAAGCAAGTGGCTGTTCGATCATCATTAAATTATAGTCATCTAAAGCGATTAACTGATCCATATCCGATAAAGTGTAAGCTGAATTAGCATCTGCCATTAAAGGGATAGTTGGAAACACCTTTCTAACTTTATCGATCAGTTCAATATCCCAGCCTGGTTTAATTTTTAATTTGAATCGTTTGTAGCCTTCCTCGAGACGATTTTCAATGATTTTAATTGTAGAATCAATTGTATCTTGAATGCCTATGCTTACTCCAACTTCAATTTCCTTTTTAGTTCCACCGATTGCAGTAGAAAGTGAAATGTTTTCTTGCTTAGCATATAGATCCCAAATAGCCCCTTCAATGGCAGCTTTAGCCATATAGTTTCCACGAATATGAGAAAACAGCTTTTCGGAAAGTTCATCTGGATGATTAATTTCATTATTTAAGACGATTGGAATTAAATAATCTTCGAGAATATGCCAGTTTGTTTTTACAGTTTCTTCATTATATAAAGGATCAAGCATCGCAACTGATTCAGCCCATCCTGAAATTCCGTCTTCACTTATCGTTTCTAATAGAATAAACTCACGGTCATACTCTGTTCCGAAGCTTGTTGTAAATGGATGCAATAAATCCAGTTTCATATGGCGTAATATTACTTGTTTAATTTTCATTTACGAACTCTCCCTTATATTAAATATTCGTTTTTTATTTTTTTAATATATAAAAATGGACTGGCAGATTAGGTTCTGAAATCTTATAAAATCCTGTTACTTTCCATCCATTTCTGAATAAATTTTGAAAGGACTCTCGAGTCTTCATTCGCCATTTATTTGCAATATGAATATTTGATTCTCTTATTGTTCGGAAGTCCTTTGGAACAGCAACAAATGCTAGATCACTCATTTCAAAAGAATCTTTTATATTCGGAATAGGTAATCCGTCTTCATTTTCTTCCCATTCAATCAGAGAATGTTCAAGTGCTTCGCTCAATTCAACTTGTCTTAAATTTTCTTTTTCATCTTCATTTTTTGAAATATGCCATTCAACTAGGAAACGATCAGATGGAATTCCACTATTTAACAGATCGTCCATCTCACCATAGCAGTTTTCAATATACGTACGACAAACTCCACCTAATTTTGAAATATTTAAATATCCATTTGCAGTTTCTAATGGGTCATATGTCCAAGTTATTAGTTTATAACCGAGTTTAAGCGCTTCTTCTCGTTGAGCAATTTTAAGCAATTTTCCGATTCCTTTATTACGAAACGCTTGATCGATTCCAAGCATATGCGAACAAAGATAAACAGTTTGACCATCGAATCCAGGAAAACTATATTGAAATCCGATCATTTCTCCTTCAAAATAAGCACCTAAAACTAAGCCACCGTTCTTCGCAGCTGTAATTGTTTGATGAGTAGGAATCGAATCCTCAAATCCCCAAATTTTTGATTCTAATTTTCGAACCTGCTCCATTTCTTCTATTGAATGAAGAGAACGTATTGTAATACCATTCGTAGCTTCGGATTGATCCAGATCGTTTAGCAATCTATTCACCTCTTATTTATTATTGTTCTGATGCTAATAAAACAGCTTGAGTTAAAATTTTTGCTCCATAGTGCAGAGCCTCTAAATTAAATTTCATATGTGGATGATGTAATCCTGGGACTAGTCCACAACCTAAACCAACCATTGTCGCTGCAATTTGAGGATATTTATTTGTATAGAAGTGGAAATCCTCGCCTCCATTTGAAATGCATTCAGGCACTAGGTTGTCTACTCCGATAATTTCTTTAATTGCAGTTTCAGTCATTTTTATTGCTTGAGCGTTTTGAACCGCCGCTGGAACAAATTCTTCCATTACCCACGAAATCTTTGCTTTTGTTTCATCCATCGTTTCTTCAAAAACCTCGACTGCACAAGCATTTAATTGATTCATAATCTCATTTGTTTGAGCTCTTACATCAAGGGAGAACTTTACTGTTTCAGGTATCGTATTTGATGCTTCATTCTCTGTTTGAATTTGCGTCATTTTAATCGAGTGTGGAACGTCAGTATTTAAGTTTAATCGTTTTAATTTATATACAAGTTCAGCAGCTACTTCAATTGCATTAATACCATCCTGAGGTCGAGATGCATGTGCTTGAATGCCTTGAATTGTACCTTTAATCGTTTCAGCTGAACCATGTATGATGACAGGAGATGCTTTTTGGAAAGGAACTTCTCTTTCAGGTCTTAAATGTACTCCAAATAATGAAATGACATGATCTAATGCTCCATCATTCATCATTTGGAGTGCACCTTCACCTTTTTCTTCTGCTGGTTGAAAGATAAAGCGAATCGTATGTCTTGGCTTTATCTTACTGGCTGCCATGGCCAACGCTGTAAATAAAACCATCGTACTATGAGCATCATGACCACAAGAATGATTTGCGATTACAACACCGTCAACTTCTTGAACTAGCGCATCCATATCTGCTCTTAGAGCAACAACAGTATCTTCTTCACCCTTTATTTCAGCAATAAATCCAAAATGACTTTCAAACGTTTTAATTTCGATCCCTGCATTGATTAATCGTTCTTTTATATAATTAGCTGTTTGTTCTTCATGCCAACTCGGTTCAGCTAACATATGTAAATCTTGATACGTTTGTATTATTGCTTCCTTATTAACTTCTAGATAGGATTGTGGATTCATTAGCTCTTTCTCCTCGCTTAATTTCTACTCTATAAAGACTTCATATGTTGAATAGATTTTTTCTAATTTTTGTTGATACATTTGAATTCTCTTTTTATCCTTTTCATATAAACCAGCAATCACTAAATTTAACAGGCTCATTACTGAAGCGATTGAGTTTGATCCACTTTCTACATTTTCTTCTGTAGTGAGAATAATATCTGCAATTCTTCCAATCGGTGACAATAATCGATCAGTTACTGATATTAACTTAACTCCATTCTCTTTTGTACATTCGGCAATTGTTAATGTTTCCTTAGCATATCTTGGGAATGAAAATGCAATGACAACTGATTTATCCGTCAAATTGCAGAATTTTTCAAAAAAATCTCCCGCTGGAGAACAATACATTACATTACCTCTAATCGAACTTAATGTATTTGCAAACCAATACGCTGCAATATGAGATACACGATGTCCTACAATTAACACTTGATCAGAGCTAATTATTGCTTCTACCGCTTTTGATATTTCCTCAATATTGGAAGGTTGTAACAAATTTCTTAAAATATTTACTTCATTTTCGATAATTTTTGTATAAGTATGATGACCACTTATATCCTTAATTTCTTCTTTTTCATTCATATAATCTGCTTTATTTAAATGTAGAAATTCGTTTTGAACGCTTAACTGCATATCACTGAATCCTTCAAATTCGAGTGCATACGAAAGTCGAATAACAGTAGTCTCACTCACATCAGCTTTTCTGCCTATTTGATAAGCTGCTTTAAATGCACACTCCTCTAAATTTTCAATCATATAAGTAGCTACTTTTTTTTGCCCCGGAGATAATTGTGAAAACTTCTCTTTTACTAACAATTTAAAACTAGGTCGCTTCATATTTTTTTATCCTTCCACCAATGAAGTTTAAACTTCATTTTTTTAGAAAGTTGCAGTCAATACTTCTTTAACATATACATTATCATAACCGAAAAGCAGGGGCAAGAAAAAGTCGAGGTAAATGCTTACGAAAAAATTTTAAAAAAAATAGTAAAAAACTAACTGATTTGTCCCATAAATTTCTTGCATTCCCTTCTCTTCTTGCCCGTAAAATATTTGTAGTAATTAGTTAATTGCCCTTACAATTTACCTTAATTTGAATTAACTAAAATAGGACTACTATTCAAAATTTGAATCCGGTCGAAAGCCATAAAAGTGTATACAATAGTTTTCGTAAAAGGATATAAAAGTTATTTGTATACCCTAAACCCAAGGAGGGGAAAATTTGAAAGTTTTAATAATATGGCGTCTCTTAACAGTTGGTGGAGTTAATGCTGGCTGGAGGAATCGTTCAATTTACTTTAAAAAGTTTGGTATTCATACTGAGTTTCTATATACAACTGATCATGGTGGATTACACATAATGGAAGATATTGCACCTGTCTATTTAACAAAAGATGAAAACGAAATCATTGGGATCATTAAAAATAATGCCTATGATGCAATTATTGTAGTAGATACAGGAGCAGCATATAAATGGTTACAAAAAGCTAAATACAAAGGTCCAGTTATTGTAGAAGCACGAACGCCAGAGCTAATTAAACTTCAGCCACATTTAAAAAAATTCAGGTCAGTTGAACCTGTTTCAATTGTCGTACCATCGAATTATCAAAAAAGATTAGTCTCCATCTTAACAGATAATATCCCCATTAAAGTAATCTACAATGGTGTTGACACCACATTTTTCCATCCATTAGCTACAGATGAAATTTCATATGATGTTCAACCAATACTTCCAACTAACAAAAAAGTAGTGTGTTGGATTGGCAGAGTAGATAAACGTAAAAACTGGCCGATGTTAGTTGAGATTGCAAAGCGGATTAAAAGTGAACGATCAGATATTGAAATTTGGTTAATCGGAGGAGCTCAAAGTGTCCAACGAGAAGATTTTGCATTGACTTGGAAGGAGGAAGGTCTTACTGATATGATCAAATGGTTTCCGGTTATTCCATATCAACAAATGCCTCACGTCTATGCAAAAGTACTTCAATCAGGCGGTTGTACGATCGCTACAACAAAAGTTGAGTCTTTTGGCAATACATTTATCGAATCCATGGCATGTGGAGTTCCTGTTGTTGCCTCTAATATTATGCCTATTTCAGAAATCGTTCTCCAAGGTGAAACAGGTATGTTATTTCGGGGACATGATGTAAAAGATGCCGTAAAGATGATTTATCAAATAGTTGATAATCAAAAACTTCATCAGAAACTTTCAGAAAATGCCGTAAAGCATGTTGAACAAAATTTTGCGATTCAAAAAGTAGCCGATATTTATCGTGAGTATCTTTTAAAAATTGGTGAAATTAAAAATAGCGATGTGATCCAAAATGATTGAACCAGTTTCATATATAAAAAAACTTGAAGGAAAATCAAATGCTCATCTAATTACCTTTAGTGATGGTAGAGATTATGTTGTGAAATATTTTCGTTCTGGATTTGAGAAAACATTACCAAACGAATGGGTTGCTTACTGTATTGCTAGATTTTTAGATTTGCCTGTTCCATATGCCCAAATCGTTTCAATTCCTGAAGAATTTTCAAAAACAATACCGGATTTAGAACTAGATGAAATTCAACTATCAAAGTTTCAGTTTGCTTCTTTGTATGTCCCTGAAACTTTAAATGGTCACCAAGTTGGATTAGTTCCAAGTATTGTAAATAAAGACCAATTAGCTGGCATCATTTTATTTGACTATTGGTTGTGCAATGGAGACCGTACTAGAAAAAATATTTTACTACGCGAAGAAGCCCTAGATCAATTTAACCTTTGGATTATTGACCATGCTGAAGCATTTGGTTCTTACAGTTGGTTAGTTTCAGAGTTAGAAACTTTGCCTCAAAATATTATGAAAAGTTCCACTCATCAATTCATGTCCGAGTATATAGAAAGTGAAGAAAAATTTAATGAACAACTGCAGATCATCCAAAGATTCCCAGTCCTCCTATTAGAAGAAATTGTGGAATTAACCCCCGATGATTGGTTACTTTCAAAGGATGACAAAAAAGCAATTGTAGGCAGATTAGTAAATCGAAGAAAAAAAATTCTCCCATACCTAAAACATAAATTCGTAAAAACGATTTACCGTCCTTTACATGAACAAAATGAATAACGTGAAAAAACGACTTCAATTTTTTTAGAAGTCGTTTTTTTATTTTATTTAATGATGGACGGTTTACCAACTGGATAATATTCTATTTTCACGCAATCTCTTATTCTATCTTCCATAATACAGTTTCTTCCGTCAAAAATAATTGGATTCTTCATTTTAGTTAGTATGCTTGGTAAGTCAAGTTCTCTAAATTCTCTCCACTCGGTTACAATAAAAATTGCATCTGCATCCGTTACACATTCATTTATTGAACTAGCATACGTAATATTGCTACCTAGAATTTTTTTCGCGTTTTCAACTGCTACAGGGTCATATGCCATCACTTCTGCACCTAATTTTTTTAAAGAATTTACGATTTTAATAGATGGTGCTTCTCGCATATCGTCAGTATCTGGTTTAAATGATAGTCCTAAACATGCAATCTTTTTCCCTTCTAATTCACTAAATCTTTCAATTGCTTTCTTTACAAGCAATTCGTGTTGGAATTTATTAATCGAAATAATTTCATTTAAAAATCCAAATTCAACCCCATTTAACTGAGCTGTGTGCAATAATGCTTTAACATCCTTCGGGAAACAAGAACCGCCATAGCCAATCCCTGCATATAAAAATGCTTCACCGATTCGTTTATCTTTCCCCATTCCTTTTGCCACATCTTCAACATTTGCACCGACTGCTTCACATAGGTTTGCTATTTCATTTATATAACTTATTTTGCTAGCTAAAAATGCATTAGACGCATATTTAATCATCTCTGCACTTCGAATACTAGTAATTAAGATTGGTACATTTAATGGTTTATACATTTCTTCAACAATTCTAGCAGACTCTTGATTATTGCTACCTATAATAATTCGATCTGCTTCCATTGTATCTTTTATCGCTGAGCCTTGTCTAAGGAACTCAGGATTTGAAACGACGTCAACGACAATATCTTCGCTACAATTTTTTTGAATAATTTCCTTCACGATTTCATTCGTTCCAACTGGTACTGTACTTTTAATAGCAACAATTACATGCTTTTTAACATTTTTTGCGATATCAATTGCTGCACCTTCAAGATAAGTTAAATCTGCTGCTCCATCTTCCCCTTGAGGAGTACCTACTGCAACAACAATAACTTGAGCATCGTCTAACCCTTTTTCGTATGAGGTTGTGAAAAATAATTTTCCTAACTTTATATTTCTAGTTATTAATACTTCTATTCCTGGTTCATATATGGGAGATATACCGGCACTTAAATTATTGATTTTAAGTTCATTTATATCAATACAAGTAACTGTGTGACCTATCTCTGCTAAACAGACTCCTGTTGTTAAACCTACATAGCCCGTACCTAATATAGAAATTTTCAAGTTAATCCACTTCCTGATTATTTATATTTGAAGTGTCATCTGCTATGACCTCATTTAAAAAAGCAATCACTTCGTCTTTTATGTCTTCTCGGTTGATTGCAAAATCAATTGTAGCCATAATGAAGCCAATTTTGTTTCCAATATCGTATCGCTTACCTTCGAAATTATATGCTAATACTGGATGATGTTTATTTAATTCATTTATGGCATCAGTTAATTGCAATTCGCATCCTTGTCCAACCGATAGTGTTGATAAAATATCAAATATCTCTGGAGTAAGAATGTATCGTCCCATAATTGCATAGTTGGAAGGTGCATCTTCTAATTTTGGTTTTTCTACAAGACAATCAACTTGATATAAATTTGTATCATAAGTACTTTCTTTAGGTTTAATTATGCCATATTTACTCACTTCTTGATCAGAAACACCTTGAACAGCTATAACTGGGGCTTTATGTTTTTCGTATACATTAATAATTTGCTGAAGACAAGGTGTAGTGGACATAACGATGTCATCTCCTAGCAAAACAGCAAACGGTTCATTTCCTATAAAACTCTTAGCACATAATATTGCATCGCCTAATCCTTTTGGTTCCTTTTGACGCACATAAAAGATCTTCACCATATTGGATATTTTCTGCATCTCTTCCAATACTGTTAGCTTATTTTTTCGAGATAATGATTCTTCTAATTCATATGATTTATCAAAATGATCCTCAATCGCTCGCTTACCTCTACCACTAATAATAATGATTTCTTCAATTCCAGAAGCAACAGCTTCTTCAACAATATATTGAATAGTTGGTTTATCAACTATAGGTAACATTTCCTTTGGCAACGCTTTCGTTGCCGGCAAAAAACGAGTCCCGAGACCGGCAGCGGGAATAATAGCCTTGCGGATTTTCATTATACTTGCCTCCAAACTTTTGTTCATTCTACTTTATATGTAAATTAAGGAGGACTTGTCACCATATATACCTATTATGTTTAGAAAGATTATGCCTTAAAAACTAGCTTTTTTTGACTATACAACAGCATTAAGTAGGCCATCTAACAAAAGAAATAGCAATTAGTCTCTGAATTAGAATTATTTGTGCCAATATAATGATTTCCAGGGGAGTTTTGAAGTTAATAAGGCTGTTTGAACATAAATCAAATCACTTTCTACATTAATTAAGCAAGTACACAACTTGATCCGCAAAGTTCACAAAATGTTCTCCCGAAACGAATCCTTCAAGAAAAAAAACCTGTCTCAAAAGTATTTAAACTTATGAAACAGGGCTTTAATATTTAGACATTCTCCTCAAAACATGATCTAATAACGATTTCTATTTCTATATACTTCAGTGATGCTAGTAATTCTCTTTAGTTTATATGGTTCGGAATTAACTTTATTAGATGAGTTATTAGATAGATTATTAGATCTATTTTCTATTCTACTTCTATTTACATTATTTCCGACCGTATCAGTTACTTTTCTAATACGTCTCAGTACTCTTGGATTAGTATTAGCTATATACTCATCAGCTTTTACTATTCCTTTATCTCTAGGGATTGATTTTACCCGCTCGACTAAGGCTTCTTCCATTACTTTTGTTTCAGACTGAATTAGCGATTCTAATTCTTCTTCTTTCGTTCCAACAGTTGGTTCTTCAACTTCTATGATTTTTGGAGCCGGAAGTGCTGTTACTCCACTGATTTCTGCAGCTGGTTCTGCTACTTCTTCAGTAACAATGTCATTAGGCACAATAAACTGTTTATTTTGTACTGCAGATTTAAATAATGTTTGAGGTTCATATTGTAATAATTGTTCCGGCGAAATTGATGAAGCGTATTCTGTTCGGCCCCATACAGATAGAATTTCATCCGCTACACGACTCCATACATATTTAGAAACTGCAAGCTCTCTACCTTTAATTCCCATATTCTTCATTAACGATTTATTTGATAATATTTCTGTTATTTTGGTAGCGAATTCATTTGGATCTACTGGGTTTTCAACGATTAAACCATTCTCTCCTGGAATAATTACTTCAGGGTTTCCTCCTCTTGCAGTTGTTACAATAGGAAGACCTGCTGCCATCGCTTCATAGTGTACCCTTGCAAGTGGCTCTTGCCATAAAGAAGTACATACAAATAAATCAGCTACTGCAAACCAGTTTTGTATTTCAAAAGGCGATACAAATCCTGTTGTAATAATCGGTACATCTTGTTTTTTTGATATCGCACGAATATAGGCAACATAGTCCGTTACATTGTTTTGACTAAACCAATTGCTTCCTACGATGACTAAAGCTAAGTCTTTGAAGGTTTTTGAAAGTGTTGGTAATGCTCTAATTAAACGGTCTACACCTTTGTTTTCTGAAAGTCTACCCGCAAATAAAATAACCGTTTTATTTTCTAAACCAAACTCTTTTCTAAGCGTATTTCTCGTACTTACTATTCTTGAATCATTTCCAGGTAAGAAACGATCAGAATCAACACCTGAGTATATTGTTCTAATTTTATTTGAACTTTGAGGATATAGTTCACGAATTACATTTCCAACATAATCACTTACAGTAACAATACTAGAAACTTCTTCTAAAACTAAATTCGCTTCATCAACAGCAATTTTACCTATATTAAACATATCGTTGTGCATACTTAAAGTGATTTTTGCCTTTGGAGCTACTTTTCTAATAGGCAGGACAAGACGTGGTCTGTTAAAAATGTGGATTAAATCAAATTGCTTCCCTTCGATATATTGAACTACACCTTCACGATATAGCTCTAATACTTTCCCGGGGACACGTACATAATCCACACCATCAATCGTTTCCTCATCTGGTAATGACGGATCGTTTACTCCTAATATTGTTATATCATGAACTTTACTTAAATAAGGTAAACTACCTGCTATATAAGTCTGAATCGCACCACCTAATACTGGAGGTACTGGTAGGTTTTCTGTACAAACCATCAATATTCTCATCATTTTCCACTCCAGTCGTTGCGAATCTCATTTAATGTTGCCCATTTTGACTGTTCTAGGTCAACGATTGATTGAATTAATTGTTTAGTAGATTCACCTAAAAATAATTCTGGTTCATAAAGTACTTCTTTAATGTTTTTATAAAATTCATTTGGCATTGAAAAATCAATCATTAATACGTCATATAATTCTGGAGAGATTGGATTTGCTTCGTGATACGCGTTTATCATTTCTCTTACCCATGTAGCATCCCATCCAAATAAGTCAGACATAGTACCAGATATAAGTTTCCTTAAATCTCGAATTGGCAAATCATACGCAACGCCATCTAAATCAATAACCCACATTCCATTTGGTCCCATTTGGCCATTTGACCAACCGTAATCCTGGTGAACTAATCCCCAGCTAGCGTTTCCTTCATTTACCATATTAAAATAATTAGAAGCATTTAAGTCTTCCATGCTTTTTCTTGCTTGCTCTTGAAATATATCAACTACATTTAATAAATCTTGACTAGCAGGCATTTCTTCATAAGCTAAGGCAATTGTTCTGAACCAATTCATTTTGTTATATATTTTTTCATAACTTTTTGGCCATTTGTGTAGTCTTGATGCGACCTCTGCTTGAATCGGTGGTACATACCCTTTACTTAAACGATGAAACTCTCCAAGTGCGTGACAGAGTAGCTTAGCACCTTCTAAATCTTTAGAAACTGGCGCCAATTGTTCAATCCATTCTGCAACGAACCATAGCTTTCCACCTGCTTCTACAAATTCCTCGCCGTCTCTAGTTCGAACAATCCCTGGAACTCTAGCCTGTTGAACTTCAACCAGATACTTCTGAGCTCCTAAACTAAACATACTTCTAGTAGGTCTTCTGTGTAAAAGTTTAAAGCTTTTTGGTCCTTCGTTCGTTTCAATTTTCCAAATTGCTCCACCTTTGTCGGCTTTCGTAGTAATGACTTGCATGCTATTTACTTGAAGATCATAAAATTTAAGTACTTCAAGCCCAATTTTTTCAATATATTCAGGCACATAGAACTCATCGTGAATAAGCTCATCGACGATCCATGGCTCAATTATTATATTATTCAATTTCTCCCTCCTACTTTATAGAACCCATAAAAAAATTCACATTTCTATTTGAAGGAAATGTAATTACGAATTGCTTATATTTTTTATGCTCTAACTGAGTTAAGACCTATTGTAATAATATGATTTAGTACAAGTATTGTGAGGGTATATGTGTAGTCTATTTAAAAGATTTTCTCTCAAACTAGTTATATACATATTTCTCAATGCATTCGAACTTTGTCGTTTCTACCTACATATGATATTTCAACTATTGTTAGGTAAGGAGGTTTTTATCATTAATAAAGCTAACAAAAAACACATCCTGATTACTGGATGTGCTGGATTCATCGGATTCCATTTAAGTAAACGCCTATTAGAAGAAGGTTCACAAATCGTAGGCATTGATAATATAAATGATTACTATGACACACGTCTAAAATTTGATAGATTAGATTTTTTAAAACAATATGAAAACTTTCATTTTGTAAACGGCTCAATCGATAAAATGGATTTGTTAATGGAGCTCTTTGAACAAAATGATTTCGATCTAGTTATTAATCTAGCAGCACAAGCTGGCGTAAGATACAGCTTAGAAAATCCTGGGTCATATATCCAATCAAACCTCGTAGGTTTCGCCAATATATTAGAGTGCTGTAAGAACCATCAAATTAAACACCTCTTATATGCCTCTTCAAGCTCTGTATATGGCAATAATAAAAAAACTCCCTCTTCAATTAATGATCGAGTTGACCAGCCAATTAGCTTATATGCAGCTACTAAAAAATCGAATGAATTAATGGCACATTCTTATAGTCATACATTTAATCTACCTACAACAGGATTACGATTTTTTACTGTTTACGGCCCATGGGGTAGACCGGATATGGCTCTATTTAAATTTGCCAATTCAATCATTAGCGGACATCCAATAGCAGTATATAATTATGGAAATATGAAACGAGATTTTACTTATATCGATGATGTAATTGAATCGATCGTAAGAATCATTAAAAATGGACCGCCTACTGAATCTTCTTCTTACTACAAGCTTTACAATATTGGAAATCATAGCCCAGTAAACTTAAACTATTTTATTGAAACATTAGAAAAGCAACTTGGCACAAAAGCAAATATTCAATTAATGCCGATGGTACCAGGAGAAGTCCTTGAAACATATGCAGATATTGACCAGCTAGTTCATGATATTCAATATAGTCCATCTACTTCAATCGAAGAAGGCATCGCCAAATTCGTAGAATGGTTTAAAGTATATAAAAAGATAAACTAATAGCGTATATAATAAAAATAACCACAAGGATCGCAATTTCCTTGTGGTTTATTCGTATTTCACATAGGAAAATCCACCCGTTAGAGGTAATCTTTGGTTATGTCTAAGATTCTAGATACGATTTTAAATCGAGTTTAGTTAGATTCGAGCTTAAAGATAAAGCCACCAATGATTTATGAACTAAACTACTGTTTTATGCACGAAAATCAAACGTTTATGAAACAAAACTCAAGTTTTTATACACAAATGACTTTTCCAGCGTAAATATTGTATTAGTGCTCATCGCCTCCAATTCAATCAAAAAAAGAAATCTCAAAAGTACTAGTACTTTGAGATTTCCAAATAATAAATTATTGAATGCCTAATGCACTCTTAACTGTTTCTAAAGTTTGAGATTTGTATTTCTTCTTTGGTGTTGGTGCAAATTTAATTGTTGGATTTTGCATTAAGTAATTCTTTTCTACATAAGCCATATCCTTTGCATCAACTACACCATCGAAGTTAATATCCGCTGCACGTTTATTTGTTCCCCAATAAGTTTGGATATAAATTGCATCCATTACATCGATAACATCATCTTTATTTACATCCCCTGCAATAGCTGGATTTAATTTATAGTATAGATTTTGATTAACAACTTTTCCATCTTCATGGAAACCAATTGTAAAGTCTTTGTGTACTGTAAAGTGACCTGGGAAATCTAATTCTAACTCATATTGGTCATCTGTTAATGGTAAATTTTGAATTTGGAAAACAGATGATGATTCGATTTTCCCATTGTAAACTGTTCCATTAGAATTTGTTGCTTTTACTTTAACACCCAATTTTGAATAATCAATTCCTTGAGTTGCTGCTCCATTTGGATCTAAGAAAGCTTCGGCTCTTTTACTACCTCGGAAGATAGAAAAAGTTGGTTCTGTAAAGAAGATTCCAGGATTACCACTTGAAACTGCTTTTGTCGTATTATTCGTATCTGTGACATTAACACTTGTCATATAAGCTGGCCATATATCAGGTTGTGGTGAATATTCAGTACCCATTTTGAAAGCGATATCTGCTAGTTTTAAGTCACCATTTAAAGGAGCCACACCATCTTTTGTCGTAATGGTTACAGTTGCTTCATTTAAATTACCACTCCAAACTTTATCTTCGACCTTAACATTAACTTTATCTGATAAATTTGGAGTTGGAGTAATATTCATAGTTGCAATATCCGAGTAATGATAAAACTTATAAACAGCTTGTTTTACATCATTTGCTTTATTTAAATTCAATGTCGCATGAACGGTTTCACCCGTTTTCGCAATACGTTTTTCCGGTTGCATATAGCCGTATGTTACATCATCACGTACAACGAAAATATCTCTACCTTCTTTAAATGTCTTATTTGATGCTGCATCTAATGCGTAGAAACTAAGTAACATAGCTCTAGTTGCATTGGTAGGAACAGTAACAGAGAACGTGCCATCTGAATTTAAAGGTACATTTATTGCTCTTCCACCTAATTGATCTTGGTAATATAAAGTTGTACTTCCTTGATTAAAGTTCATGCCAAGTTTTTGCATTTCTTCGGTTTCTTTATCGTAAACAGAACCAGTAATCGTTACGCCAGCTTGTCCGTTTTTATATTCAAGTACATCAGGAGCATTAACTGTTATTTTAGGTGCTGTGTTATCAAAATAGAAATCTCCTTCTGATGTGAACTGTTTTCCAGCATCATTTGTACCAATAATTTTCAGCTTATAATACCCTGGTTTTGCTAAGTCTGTATCATAAGCGATTGGTTGATCTTCATCACCAGTGAACTTGTAGTAATATCCATTAAAGATTTTGGAAACGCCGTAAGTAATATTTTCGTCCATTCCTAAACCGTCCATTGTACCAATGAAACCAATATCTTTTCCTGTTTTTCCATCTTCTAGAACAACATCAAGAGTACGCATGTGTGATTTAATACTCATATATGCATTTGTATAAATCAACTGACCAGCATATGCTGAATCAAACACTTGAGTAAATGCTTGAGGACTCATCGCTACTGAACCCATTCCTTCTTCAACTGTTTTAATACCAAATGGTACTTGGAATGTCTCCTCAGGATTATCATGATTTGTATAAGTTACAAATCCTTCGTAAATTCCTAATTTCGCTGATTTCGGAACTGAGATTGCTACAGTTGATTTCTTTTTCGAGTTAGCTCCAACTTTAATTGACTTATCAGTAACAATCATTACCCCATTATCGTCAGCATCTAATGAACCACGACGATTTGCTTGGAAAGTTACTTTTACGTCATATGTTTTTGCTTGATTACTATTGTTATAGATGTTGAGCGAGCGTTGAGCACCTATATTTTGACCAGCAGGAGCAAATACGCCAAATGCAAGTGCACCTGTTAGATCTTTAACTGTTTTTAAATTACCTTTTTTATCAGTGATGCCATTTGTTTCATCTAATACTTCAATTCTAGTTTTTGAATGAATTGCTTCATATGGATCAACTTGTCCAGCACCAGTTTCAAACACGCTATAGTCTCCGTTTAAAGGATCAGCTGTGTTCATTAAAGTTTCTTTAATTTCAGCTGGTGATAAATTTGGATTCGCTTGTAGCATTAATGCTGCAACCCCAGCTACGTTAGGTGTTGCCATAGACGTACCTGATAAATTGTCATATGCATATTGATATTTTCCAATTTGATCTGCTCCGTGCATATAAGATGGTACTGTAGAGAAAACTGATACACCTGGAGCCGTTACTTCAGGCTTAATATCATAAGTGATTCGAGCGGGTCCACGAGAACTGAATGAAGCTAATTTACTTCCTTCATATGCTATTTTTCCCATTTCATCAAAAGAGAACGTTGAAGTAGTACCAAGTTTTGAAGTCATAGAAGTTGCTTGTTCATATGACATTGAAAACGTCGGAACTAAACCATAGCTTGCACCTAAGTATGCTGGAATAAATCCTTCTCCAGCAACATTGTTCATAATAATTACCGCTACAGCACCATGATTTTTAGCAAATTTAATTTTATCAACAAGTGCAACTGTTCCGCGGTTTACTAATGCAATTTTCCCATTTACATCAATTGATTTATAGTCAGCATCTGATCCAGTATTTGGTACTTTAACAATTTGTAAAGTTTTACCTTTTAAGCTGTCTACATTGTCTCCAAAGCCTTTACCTAATAATTTTAAATCTGTAGATACATCAGCTGTGCCGTGTAATGTTCCTTTAGACGTAGCAATTTCAGTCTTCGTGTCGTTTGCACCTACAGTAATTCCTAAAGCAGATGCTCCAGGTGCACCTAAAGTATACATTTGATCTCCAGAATTCCCCGCTGCTACAACTGCTGTGACCCCTGAAAGTACGGCATTATTTAATGCAAGACTTTCAATATTTAATGGGTCATTTGAATTACTACCTAACGATAAGTTGATAACATCCATTCCGTCAGATACAGACTTATCAATACCTGCTAAAACATTTGCAGTAGTACCAGAGCCATATTGTCCTAGCACACGATAAACATATAAATCAGCATCAGGTGCTACACCAGTTACAGCATAATCTGTATTATTTTTTCCACGTCCAGCGATAATCCCAGATACATGTGTACCGTGTTCTGTGTAATAAGTCGATCCACTAGTATTTGTTTCAGCAAGACCAGATTTTTTCCAATCGTCGTATGTTGTTTCCATTGGATCTGCATCATTATCTACAAAGTCCCAACCTTTTACAGAGCTTGGATTAATCGATTTTGGATTTACTCCAGATTGTGCACGGTAACCTTTATAAGCATCTGTTAGATCAGGATGGTTATAGTCAATTCCCGTATCAATTACCCCTACTTTGATTCCCTTTCCAGTTATACCTTCATCATGTAGTTTATTAACACCTGGAAACACTTCAGTTGCTACTTTCTTTGTATCCCCGGCACCTTCTGTAGCTTTTGGTGGCTCTACTTGAATCGTATTGTTTGGCCAAACAGCTTTAACAGCTTTCGATTTTAATAATGACTTTACTTTATTTGCAGGCAGTTCCATTGAAACTCCATTTAAAGTGCTTGTATATGTGCGTTTAATTTTATAAACGTTTTTATTCTCTTTTAAGTCATCTTTATAGATTGTTTGTAAATCATTTTTAAATGTTTCTTGAGCTTCTACTGCATTTTGCTCCGCATCGGATAGTGATAAGCTATTACCATTTGCAGCTTCTTCAATTACTGCAACTTTAGCGGGCTTGTCTTTTAATTCAACGATTACTGATAGATCTTTAGAACTTTCTAAATCTACTGAAGACGGTAATTGTAATCCATCTTTGCTAGTAACCTCTAATTTTTTTAAGGCTTGGCGCTGCTCTGGTGTAAGTTTAGACAGTACTTCTTCAATAGACGATTGTGCTGCAGCCTTTACTAAATTCGTATGATGTTTAACTGGAAATGAACTTAAAATAACACCAGTACTTAAAGTTAATATTGCTGTACTTTTAATCAAACGATTCATCTTTCTATTCTCTCCCCCAAATAAATTGTGTTCTCTTACTAATTCATTGTAAGGTGAGTTTATGGAATTTTACTCTTTTGAAAATTCTGTCAAATAAACATTTATTTTATCGAAAATTCAAAAAAAAGGGCCCGATTTACGGGCTCTTTGCATACATATTACTCATTTGACTTTTATCGTCACTTAACATATGAATATAATCCTCATTTAATTGGTCTGTTAAATGTTCTCTATAGTGCCAAATTGATAATAAGCATAATTTAAATTTTTCGATGATTCCTGCGTTCTTTACTTTTCTTGCAACATTGATTAATTCATTTAAGCCTTCTATATATTGCTTATTTTCACATTTTAATATTGATTGTGCATAGCAGAAGTCTAAATATAATTGTTGTTTATACAAATTAGAACTGTTTGCCATTTCATTAATCTCTTTATGATGTAACTTAATTACTATCGAAGCATCTTCTAATCTTCCTAATTTTACATAGGATTCTATAATTCTCGGAATACCTACATATAGATCATCCCTATTTTTAATCCAGTCATAGTATTCATCGACATAATGTAACTCACCGAAATCAAGTAAGGTAACATAACGATTACCTATTGCAGCCTCCGCAAAAAAATCATTTATGCTGCCATATTTACTAATTATTTTTAGCACTTCATCGATTGAATTACTTAGCCTATTTAAAGCAAAGCCCTGATATACTAACGCATAACCAAAATGCTTTTCATTTTTTGCCATTTTTTCTAAACGGCTTGCATAATGAAGTACCTTGTCCCATTGTTTTAACATATAGTAAGTTGCCGTAATCCATAAAATTGTTAGTTCTTGAAAATCATCTGGCATATAGCTCACATATTCTAGAACGTGGACAAGAGTAGCTGGTCCTTCTTCTGTTAATCGATTTAAATAGTACATTCTAAAATAGCTAATTGCGACTTCCTCTGCTGTTTGATCGGGCATATGATGAATAATGATTTCATATAAAGGCAACGCCTCTTTCTCTTTTCCTTCAGCAAATAACTTTTCAGCTATCTCAAATAAATTTTGTAAATTTTTTGTTCGAATTGTTTTAGATTTTTCCTCTAACATTTCTGATACGATAAAATTTAATTCTTTTTTAAATCCATTTATTGCACATTTATAAATGAATGCTACACTTCTTCGTTTATCTAAATATCGATTCTGATTAAAACATAATTGTGTATAGCTTGAGTAAAAATGACCTTCTGCCAAACCGAACGCGTCTGTAATTGCATCTAAATAATGTAAAGAAAGTGGCTTTTTATTATTAAATACTCTACTAATATCACTAATATGGATTCCAGAATATTTAGCTAAATCAGCTTTATTCCAATTTTTGTCATTCATTAATGTAAGAAAATCATATAGAAGTATCTGATTCATGAGCTTTCCTCTCCATACAAGGTAATAATCTTTCTGATTCATCGTCCCCACCATTTTGTCTAGTTAAAAAAAGGACAATTAGGTACAATCGCACGTGATCTATTAGGTTAATTATACTATTTTGTCATTTTTTTAAAACAGGAAATATTCAATTATTTAATTAAAGTTACTTAATTTTTACAAGTTATGATCAAGAAGGGATATATAAAACAGAAGGAATAGACTTTGAAATACCTCATGAAAGATAACTCTTCTTGCTTTTTCCATGCGTCACCGAATTCTTTTCCTATAATGGGAAATAATACCTTTATATTTTATAAAACTTTGTTAGGGATGATTAGATGCTCAAAAAGATTATTTCATTTATTCCTGAATATCCGATTTTTATCCAGGCCTTTGTTACTTTTATCGTTCCTGTAGGCTTATGGAGATTTTTTAAATGGGTTCATCTTATGGAGAAAGAGTGATTTAGATGAAACAGTGGAGATCCAAAATGAATCAGGAAAATAAGGTATCTCTAAATAATGACGCTCAAAATAATTATGAGAATTTGTCCTGTAATCTCCAAGAAAATTTAAGTTGGATTTTTAATGAGATTGGACATAATTCTGATGTAAAGTTTAGAGAATTTCTGTTGGGCGATACAAATATTCAACTAGCAATCATTTTTATTGATGGCTTATCTAATGCAGATTTAATTCAAAAGCATATTTTAGGCGAATTAATGACGGGACTCACTGCTGTTGTCACTGATCAAAAAAATAATGGGCAAGCTCTGAACATGAATGACATTAAAAGCTGTATTAAAGAGCGATCACTCACTGTTTGTACGATTGAAGGTGTTAGTACTTTTAAAAAATTAAAATCAGATATTTTATTTGGTTCAATAGCCTTGTTAATAGATGGCATTTCTGAATGCTTTTTAATAGGGGAAGCATTAACAAAATCAAGAGATATAAAGGAACCTGATTCAGAAGCACTTGTTCGTGGTCCAAGGCTTGGCTTTGTTGAAAATTTAGCAGATAACACTGCCATGTTAAGACGTTCTGGCAAAAATCCAGATTTAACAATGATCGGATTCGAGATTGGTGAAGTTTCAAAAAAAGAATTAGTTATAGCTTATATTTCAAATATTGCGGATTCAAAACTAATCGAAGAAGTCAAAAAAAGAATTAAAAGAATTGAAATTGATAGCGTTCCAGATTCCGGCTATATTGAACAATTGATAGAAGATAATTACTTAAGTCCTTTCCCTCAGATTCAAAGTACCGAGCGCCCTGATCGAGTTATGAGTGCTTTAATGGAAGGTCGAGTTGCTATTATATTAGATGGATCCCCATTCGCACTAATTGCTCCTGTTACTTTTCAGATGTTACTACAATCGCCTGAGGATTATTATGAGAGATGGTTCGCTGCTACTTTAGTACGATTATTACGATATTTTTCATGTTTTATTGCTTTATTTGCTCCATCCTTATACATTGCTTTTATTTCATTTCATCAAGGCTTAATCCCAACAAAGCTAGTATTTCATATAGCAGCAACTAGAGGTGGGGTACCATTTCCTCCATTAATTGAAGCATTAATAATGGAAATCTCTATCGAAGTATTAAGGGAAGCCGGACTTCGTTTACCAAAGCCAATTGGGCAATCTTTAGGAATTGTTGGCGGGTTAATTATTGGCCAGGCTGCAGTTGAAGCAGGTATTGTAAGTACAATCATGGTTATTGTAGTTGCAGTAACAGCAATTTCCTCTTTTACACTTCCGCAATACAATGTAGGAATTGCACTACGTATGCTTCGTTTTATTTCTATGATTTTTGCCAGTATATTTGGATTATATGGAGTCGTTTTATTTTTCCTTTTACTATGTAGTCATTTAGTTAAACTTAAAAGCTTCGGGGTCCCTTATCTAAGTCCTGCTGCTCCATTAAGATTTAGCGACTGGAAAGATTTTATCGTAAGAGCCCCATCATTTATGATGAAAAATAGACCCAAAAGCTTGCAGACAAAAAGAACAAGAAGAATGAAATAGCATAAGAAAAGAGGAGTAAAAAGTTATGAATTCAGAGCCTATTGATCGTATATCAACGAATCAAACTGTGATGCTTATGGTCAACTTTATTTTTGGTGCGGGTATTTTAATCTTACCAAGGACGATTACGGATAAAGTAAAAACTCCTGATGGTTGGATCTCTGTTGTCATATCCGGTTTATTAATTTTACTCTTAGTTTTCTTACTAGTTATGCTATGTAAACAATATCCGAACGAAACATACTTTCAATTTACTCAAAAAATAATTAGTAAATGGTTAGGTGTTCCATTAGGTATCATTATCATTATATATTATACTTGCCTTTCAGCTATAGAGGTTCGGGTAATGTCAGAAACAACTAGATTATTCTTACTACAAGGCACTCCTTCTTGGGCTATTTTAATTCCATTCTTGTGGATCGGATTATATATAGTTCTTGGGGGAATCAACCCAATTGCTAGAATGTTAGAACTCATTTTTCCGATCACTGTATTTTTCTTTTTATTAGTTATTTTTTTAGGAATCGGAATCATTGACTTAGACAACTTACGTCCTGTTCTTGGTAATGGGATTAAGCCTGTCCTTAATGGACTTAAAACAACTTCACTATCATTTTCAGGTTTTGAAGTGATTTTATTTATCTTTGTGTTTATGAAGGATAAAAAGAAAATAACAAAAGCAATTGTCTATGGAATAAGTATACCATTTGTTTTTTATTCGATTACAGTTGTTGCTGTAGTCGGGGCATTCAGTGTAGATGGTGTTTTATTGCAAACTTGGCCCGTACTTACTTATATTCGCAGCTACGATATACAAGGTCTAATTGTAGAAAGATTTGACTCATTACTTCTAGTTATCTGGATTATGCAAATTTTTGCCACTTATATTATTTCATTCTATATTGGCTCTCTTGGTATGGCTCAAATTTTTAATAAAAAAAATATGAAACCTTTTATGTTCGGTACATTACCATTTATTTACATTATCGCAATGATTCCAAAGGATATAAATGATACTTTAATAATGGCTGATGCAATCGGAAATACTGCATTTTATTTATATGGTATTATCCCTCTTCTCCTACTAGTGATTTCATTTGTGAGGAAAAAATTTAATGAAAAAATGTAGGTTAAAACGAATATTTATAAGTTCAATTATTAATATAATTCTCCTAATATTATTATCGGGTTGCTGGAGTAGTAAACCAATTGAGGATTTAAACATTATAGTAGGCTCCGCTATAGATAAAGATGACAACGGTAAATTAAGATCGACTTTACAATATGTTGTTCCTGAGGCAATGACCACAAAATCTGGTGGAGTTAATCCAACAAAACCTTATATAAATGTGGTCGGAGAAGGCATTTCGTTAGAACCCTCTGGATGGGAAACAACGCTAAGTAGAGATGGGTACATTTTTGGAGCGCATCAAAAATGTGTTGTAATTAGTGAAGAACTTGCTAGAGAAATAAACCTACGTGAACTTACTGACCTTTATTTTCGAGATATTGATATTCGTGGGAGTACTCTAATTTTTATAGCAAAAGGCAAAGCCAAAGAAACACTGGAAACGCATGAATCAAATGTGATTCCTTCATTACGAATCGTTGAAATTGCTAACGAATCATCAACTTCAGAAATCGTCAGTAAAACACCTTTAATTAAAATTGGTGGATTAATGAACTCTGGGTCTAGTTTCCTTCTCCAATTATTAGAAACAACTGATAAAGGTGCTAAGTTTTCAGGAGGGGCAATTTTCAACGGTAAGAAAAATAAAATGATTGGTACTCTTAATACACAAGAAGTAGAAGGAATTAATTGGATCACTGCACAAGGCAAAGGTGGAGCGGTAAAGGCATTCACTAAAAAATCTGATGGACCAACATGGTTTCAAATTG
This sequence comes from Gottfriedia sp. NPDC056225, assembly GCF_042267765.1. Taxonomy (NCBI): domain Bacteria; kingdom Bacillati; phylum Bacillota; class Bacilli; order Caryophanales; family Bacillaceae; genus Gottfriedia; species Gottfriedia sp. NPDC056225. The sequence goes on from NZ_JBHJTJ010000009.1 coordinate 100,218, forward strand.
AATTGATGAAAAGTAAAGTTACACCTCATATTAAAGGTAACAAAATAACTTTTGACGTGAAAATTGAATCAGAAGGTAGAATTGCGGAATATTGGAATCCTAAATTAAGACCTGTATTTGAAGAGAAAAATGTAAAAAAAATTGAAAAAGCAACCGAAAAAGAAGTAACAAACATTGTAGACAATGTAACTAAAAAGCTACAAACTGAATATAAAACAGATGTAGCCGGATTCGGAAACCAAGTAAGAATACACTACCCTAAAAAGTGGAAAAAAATGAGTGGAAATTGGGATGAACTATTTAGTAAAGCTAAAATAAATTACGATGTTAATATTACAATAAGAGATTATGGTATGATTGGAAAGAAAAAAAACAAATAAATATGCTCCTTTAAATTAAAATCTACCCTATCGAGTAGACACTAAAAAGTGAACTCTATAGGGTAATTTTGTTTATAATTAGAAAAATGTGATTGTTATTCAAGAAGACTTTTGGAAAGAAAATTATTTTTAGAGGAAATGAACGGTCGTCTAGTGGGAAAGAAGATAAACAAAAATTGAGTTTAATATTTTCATAGATTGAGCGAATATAATCTTTAACGTTCAATAAATCTTGTTGAGAAATTTTGTATACCTCTTTTACTTCTTTGACCATATAAATCACTCTTTTCTATTCGGTTTATTATTTTTATTATATCATTACATATTTATCCTCCAATTAGGTGAATTTACGTTCTGAATAAATTTACATTTCATAAACAACCTTTTTAGTGATAAATTTAGACTAGTAAGTCCATCAAAAGATTTTAAACAAGTCAAATAGTGCTTGCCAATAAAAATAAAGCTCGAATCCACATTCTAAAGGGATTCGAGCTTTTTAATTATAAAATCAAGTTTTTTCGTTTAATCATTAAGTACTTCTTTTGATTGTGTAAAGAATGTATATATTACTCTTTCTTTACTTAATTCTAATGCAACGTTCTTTTTTATCAATGAAACTGAACTAGCTTCAACACAATCTGTTTCTTTATTTTCATAATACGCTAAAAATGTTTCATAAAATAAATGAGGAAACATTAATTCGGCTTTAAGCAACTTAAACAACATACATGTTAATGGATTGATCTCTTGATATGATTTGATTATTTTCTTCATTAAACTTAAATTCCAAGTTTTTTCGTTTTTCATTGCCATAAATAAAATTCTTCTAATATCATTTATCGGTAATTCGATTTTTACTTTACTAATATTTAAGAAATATAAATTACCATCTTCTCCAATTGAAAAATTTTTATTTTCTATATTTTGACAACTCAATGATTTCATACTAGCTGTCGCTTCTGCTTCTTTCGCATGATAATATTTATCTATTAATGCGATAGATTTCTCACATTGTATTAATATTGTATTAATATTTTTAAAAAACAGCTTATCGATTTCAGTTGGATTTTTAACTTTAGTGCGTTCTTCTTTCCATTTCGTTAATGTTAAATATTTATTTTTTAGATCTTTTTGCCAATCTGATTGAACTAACGGTAATTGTTCATTTGTTATTTCAATTCCTCTTGATGCCTTATGAAAAGTAGCAATTCCACTTATCATCATAATAAGATCGTCTTCATTCTCCAAGTTTGGAAGCCTGCCAGTAACTGCTTCAAACACCATATAATATTCACCATTCATCCTTACAAAACCGTCACCTAATTTTGTAGTTAATATTTCTGGTGTGTATACTCCATTATCTCTTAGTAACTCAATTGCATATATCATAAAATCAATATATTCTTTATCAATTTCAACTTTCTTCAATAACACTTCACCAAAATTTGTATCAAAAGGACACTCAGCTTTTAGATCACCAATGAATTCTAAGGATCTTTGATTAACTTCTAGTGGGTAATTTAAAATTACTTTTTTTACTATATCACTAAAAAAAGCGTCCAAAAAAATACCTCCCAAATAATACTTATCCACTTTTTAATTTATGAATATGTACAAGTTTAGAGACGGCTAATCTACTAAGAGATTACTATTTAAAAGTTTATAATTATAAATTCCGATTCAATTCCAATTTATTCATTTTCAGCTTCAAAAAATTTCAGTAATTCATTCTTTATATTTTACTTTCACTTAACCTGTTTAAATACTACATTCTTTTAGAAATTGTTTTAATTAGAATCAATTTTGGTTAGATTTTTATAATAAAAAGCCTCTAAAAAAAAGAGGCAAAACCTATTCCCCTTTCATTGTGAGTAATCAAACTTCATTTTCCACATACTACTCATCAAAGGAGGGTTATTATGAAGGAAATCTTTATTTTTATTTTGTTATCATTCTTAAGTTTTTTGGTGATCTACATGTTTACCTTATTACAAGGATTTGACTTACATTATTTAATGTTAGCATTTTCATATAACAAAGTAGGGATCTTAAAACTCGATAAAGTATTAATGTGTTATTTTCTAATATATTTTGGTGTTACGCTGTTTGTTAAACTACGAAAACGATAATTTTTTTTGAATTTTTAACGTTATGAATAAAATCATCGGTAAAATAATTTGGAAAGGAATATGCAAATATTTAGGAACTAAATCAAGTCCAATATGTACATGCTGAGCATATGAAACCGTTGTTAGTACACTTAAGAATAATATGATAATTCCTATTAAAAATGTAATTAGCCAGTTTTCTTTTAATTGAAATAATAGCATCGTTCCTTCTACTGCTCCAAAAAATAATATTGAGATTTTAATAAAACCTAAAATAACGAATACTACTACAGCTAATGACTCTAATCTTGTAAAAAAGTCTCCAATATTTATTAAAGAAACACTTGATAATACTGGATAAGTTGAAGCTTTAAAAATAATCTCTCCTAAATTTGCTATGTGAATAATGGCAGAAAAGGCCAGGAATATGCCTGCATAAATCATACCCAAGGAACCAATTTTCTTGGCTTTATTTGGATGTTCAAAATGATGCATTATTAATAAAAATACGACTGATTCACCAAAAGGAAAAGTTACAGTTGTTGGAAAGACAGACTTTAAAACTGGTTTCCAACCGTGATCAAGAATTGGTTTTAAATGAGATAAAGAAAAAAACTTAGTTAATATTTGTGTAACAATTAATATGAATACGAAAAAACCACATAAAAGAAAACAAATCCAAACTGTTCTTGCAAAACTTGTAAAGCCCTTCATTACTGTGTAAACCATAAGAAACATCATTAATATCGATATCGTAAATAAACTTGTATTTTCCAACGCAATAATTAGGATTAGCTCAGCAAAATCTCTCAAGACCCGTGAAGCAATATATATACAATAAACGATATATAATAAACCGATTAATCCTCCTACATATTTCCCCCATGCTTTTTGTAAACAATTAATCAAAGGAATTGAAGGGTTATTTGTATAGATTTCCATATACAAACTAAAGAGTATTAGTCCTATTAATAAACTAATTAATATGGCAATCCAGGAATCCCTACCTGCATCTTTTGCGGGATCCATCGCAACTGCACTTCCTAACAGATAAATTGATATTAAGCTAAAAAATTGTTCAGAATTAAACTTCATATTTAGCATGAATACACCTTATTCCCTTTTCAAGTTAACTGGGTTGCCCAATAGTCCAGTTCGCTTGATAATAAATGTAACTTTAACGTCAATTTTTGCTTTTGAAAATTCCTCAGGCCAATTATTTTTAATTGCTTTCCACTTTTTAGGATTACTCGTATGAACGATATCTCCGAAACCAAAAACATCACTCTTATACTTTTGAGCGTGTTCAATGCTTTCAACAATCTGCTTTTTTACAACTTTTGCAGCTTCTTTTTCTAATTTAATTAAGTCGCTTACATCTTCTAGTTTAATTTTACAGCCAGTTTCATCGACTAAACTCAATAGTATATCTTTAATCTTAATAACAGGTACATTTCCATTAACATCCACTTCGGTTTTAATATCTTGTTCTAAAAAACGTAGTGAGGTAAATTTATTATCCCCGCAAGGTACTGAAAAATTTGACTGTTCGATTTTATCTTGAACCATTAATACGGCTCTAATATCTCTTCCATCAAGCCAACCGATGAGTTTATTATTTCGAAAAACAGCCAAATCATCTATAAACGTTTGTGAAGGAGTCATCTTTTGAATGTTAGTCAAATTATTTTTCCCCTTAGAATTATCAGTAATTTTGACACCACTAATCGCAATCTCTTTGCCTGTGTATGCTAAGTTTTCAGCTAATTGAAATATATTTGGATTTACACTTTCACCTAGTGAAAAATTTACATTTTGTATCTTTGATACCATTGCAACAGCTGCAACTTTTTTAATGGGTGTCAATGTATTTAGAATATTCTCTGCTGTTGAATCTTTAGCTACAAGTACTGACATAAATGCTGAAACACGTGGTTCTCTAATTATACTATCCACAATCTCTTCAATACCGTGTCTAGCTGCTTTTTCACCAATTACTGTTAGTGCAACATGTGTGAAATCTTTTTTTCTCGTTATTTTTTTTGCTGCATCTCGAATTGCTGCAGAAATTGTATTTCCAGTGCTTGTATAAACAAAAACTGGTGATGCGTTTCCACCTCCACCTCCAGTTCCACCTGTTGATAAGTCAGTTGGACTAATTATTTGTAATGTAACTTTATAATTTGAGTCTTCTGACCAATCAATTCCAAGCCCTAATATAAATGAAATTTCGTTCAATTCAGTGTAATTACTACATCCTGAACTAAATAATAATAATGGAATGATTAATGCGATCTTACGTATTCGATTCATTTTCTTCACCCATTTTATTTTTTTGTTTTTTTCGTATTCGAGATGAATCTGGAACTACATCTTTCTTTTCAGTCTTTAATAGTCTCTTAGGAATATGAATAAATGTATCTTCATTATCTTTAATAGATAATGGAGATAGTGGCATTAAATATGGCACCCCAAATGAATCAATCGTATTTAAATGAACTAACCAAAATAAAAACATTAATGCAATACCATATAAACCAGCAACACCTGCACTTATTATAAATAAATATCTAACTAATCTAGCTGAAGCAGCAACACTGTAATTTGGAATTGTAAAACTAGATATTCCAGTAATTGAAACAACGATAATCATAGCAGTGGAAACGATTCCCGCTTGAACAACCGCTTGACCAATTACTAGTGCGCCTACAATTGCAACCGTTGAAGCAAGCACTCTTGGACTACGTATACTTGCTTCTCTTATAATCTCAAATGCAAATTCTAATAATAATAACTCTACTATCGCAGGGAACGGAACGCCTTCCCTTTGGGCAGCAAGGCTAACCATTAATGGTGTAGGAATCATAGAAGGATGATGTGTAATTAATGCAAGGAAACAAGCTGAAAATAGTAAAGAAATAAAAAAAGCTACTGACCGTAATAATCGTAAAGATGTACCAACAATATAACGCTGATTATAATCATCTGGTGACTGAAAAAACATCGGTAATGTAGCTGGCAAAATAAGCCCTATTGGACTACCATCCACAAGTAAGCCAATTCTCCCCTCTAATAAGTTTGCTGCAATCACATCAGGTCTTTCAGTATCCAAAACTGTTGGAAATGGGCTATAAGGCTTTGTTTCAATAAGCGATTCAATATAAATTGTTTCTAAAACACCATTAATCTTAATATTTTCAACTTTTTCTTTTATTGAATGCAATAATTCTTTATCCACCTTGTCCTCTAAATAGGAAATGACCACATTTGTATTTGTGATATCGCCCACCTTCAACATTTCCATCTTAAACTGTTTATTTCTAATTCGATAACGAAGCAAGGACATATTTGTTGCGATCGACTCAGTAAAACTATCTTTTGGGCCACGAATAATCGTTTGCCCAGTAGATTCTGAAACTGAACGGAATTGCCCACCCTTCGTATCAATAAGTAATACTTTTTGCTGATGATCAAGAAAGATCGCAGTGTCACCATTTAACAACGACATCATGATGTTATTCCATTCAGTTTCAGTTTTAACTTGTGGAACATCGAACGTATTGTCTTTTAGTTCATTAAAAAAGTTAAGATCACTTAAATTATCTACATTAGAGTTTTTCCATTTATGAAGAATCGGATCAACAACAAATTGGCTAATCATGTCACCATTTGAAATGCCTTGCAAATGGATTAGTGCCATTTTTCTTTTTTTGGTTTCCCCAACCTCAAACTCTCTAGTAATTAAATCCGCACAATATTGCAGTTCATTATTTATATTTTGTAAATTTTTTTGTAATTCGGATGATAAAACAACTTGAACTTTAACTTTGTCTGATTGTCTACTTCTCTTTGGATAACCCAATCGCATACCAATCACCTATCAATTTATTTATTACTATTTAAAATTTGTTAAATGTAGAAAAATTATGCTATTTATTACCATTTTTTTGAATTAAGAGACAATATCATGCAGAATTTCTTATTTTGTTCAATAATTAGGAAACGTTTAAAAACAACAAAATTCATTTTTTTATTATGTTTTCTGATGTTTTTGAACATTTTTTTTTAAAAAATTAGAGAGATTTTAATTCAGGAGTGGGAAAACGTTGATTTTATAAGGGATAAATAACCCAATTGACTGTCAATTAAATATTTCTAATAATCAGAATATAAGGTTAATTCCTTAAGATAAATTTGAAGGGGTGTATTGTATTTGAAGAGTAATTTAGTCATGCCACTCAAGGTTGTTTCTACTAGTTTTATAGCAGCTAGTTTGCTATTTTCTAGTCACACTTTTGCTTCGGTTGATTCTACTTCTCAGAGTGGCATATCAAACGTTGAGCAATACTTGAAAAATTTAACAAAAGAGGATCGCAATCGAGTTCATAAAAATGTTGAAACAACGGACCAAGATAAATATTTATCACCTAAGCTCGATACGACTAGTAATAAACCTGTGAGCATCATCGTTCAATTTGCACAGGACCCGGCTAAAACGGATGTAAAGAAAAACGAAGAAAATGGCATAGCAGTTTCCCTAGACGTTGCTAAAAATAAAGTAGAAAAATCTCACCAAAATTTTAAAAATAAAATCGGACAAGCAAAAAAAGCCATTCCAAATATTCAAATTCGTAAAGAATACCGTCAAGCATTTAACGGTGTTGCGATGACTGTACCCGCTAATGAAGTACATACTATTCTCGCGATGGATGAAGTAAAAGCAATATTCGAAGATAAAATTATCCAAATAGATCCATCTCCATCCGAGACACAATCAAGTGAATCAATTAGTCATTCCCCTGCAGATGATAGTACTGAAAATATTGGTGCAACAAAGCTTCATGAAGAAGGTATTACTGGTAAAGGTGTGAAGGTTGCTGTAATAGATACAGGAATTGATTATAATCATCCTGATTTAAAAGATGTTTATAAAGGTGGATATGATTTCGTGAATAACGATTCTGATCCAATGGAAACAACTTACGATGACTGGAAAAAATCTGGAGAACCCGAAACTAATGCGTTAGCTGGATCTACATACTATACTTCCCATGGAACTCATGTATCTGGAACGATTGCGGGTCAAGGTAAAAATAAAACAGATTATGCAGTGACTGGAGTTGCACCTGGAGTTGACCTTTATGCATACAAAGTGCTTGGACCATATGGATCAGGAACTTCAAGTAACATCATCGCAGGCATCGATAAAGCAGTAGCAGACGGAATGGATGTTATTAATCTATCATTAGGTTCAAATTATAATGATCCTCTTGATCCAAATGCAATCGCAATAAATAATGCAGTTTTAGCTGGAACGACTGCAGTCATTGCGGCTGGTAACTCTGGTAGTGATTTATATTCACTTGGTTCACCTGGTACTTCTCCGCTAGCTTTAACAGTTGGTGCAAGTGATTTTTCTATGACTATCCCTACAGCTACTGGTACGGTTAGTTCAAATGATAATCTATCACTCTCGAATTTAAGACTTCTAGCAAAAAGCTTTGATGATGACTTAAATACATTAAAAAATCAGTCTCTACCAATCGTATTTGTAGGATTAGGAAATAGTGAAAGTGATTATAACGGCAAGGATGTAAATGGAAAAATCGCACTGATCGAACGTGGAATACTTTCTTTAAATGAAAAAGTAATGCTTGCTAAGAAACATGGTGCAAAAGCAGTTTTAATGTACAATAATAACCCAGAAGAAGGCCAAATTCCTCATTATCTTGGAAACGGATTTGACTTTATCCCTTCATTTACGCTTACAAATGAACAAGGATTAAAAGTTGTTGATCAAGTAAATCAAGGGAATGCGACATTTACTTTAAACTCTCTTAGTGAAATAAAAACTGGTGGAGATACATTAGCTGACTTTAGTTCGCGTGGTCCATCAACCAGATTTTATGATATTAAGCCTGAAGTTACTGCACCTGGAGTTGCTGTTTTCTCAAGTGTACCAGCTTATCAAAATGGACCAAATCATCTAACTGATTATACAAACGCATACATGAGTGCATCTGGAACATCTATGGCTACACCTCATGTTGCTGGAGCAGTAGCGCTCCTTCTTCAAAAACATCCAGAATATAAACCAGAAGATGTCAAAGCTGCTTTAATGAATACAGCAGATAAGCTACAAAAAGATTACAGTGTATTCGAAGTAGGTGCAGGAAGAATAGATGTTTATGAAGCAGTACATGCTAACTTGCATATTAAAGTGCTAGATAAAACAATCAGTACAAAAGATGGTAATGATATAACAATACCAGATGTTACAGGAGCTTTAAGCTTCGGTCCACAGGTTACTGAGGACAAAGAAAAAACAGACTTTCGAGTAGTTTCTATTTCGAATAATAGTAACAAAAAGAAAAAATATAAAGTTCAAGTTAAGTTTAATCAAAATGTAAAAGGTGCTAAAGATGCTTTAGCTAATAATGTAACTTTAGATGTACCTGATTCAATTACACTTAATGCAAACAAAACAATAAAAATTAAACCAACGATTCACATCCCTGATACAGCAGAATTTGGTAATTATGAAGGTTATATTTATATTACAGACAATAGTAATCCTGATGAAGTTTATCAATTACCATTTGGCTTCAAGCACTTACAAGAAGGCATTAATAATATCAATGCATATGAAGACGCATTCACAACACGACGAGACTTAAATCATAGTTTCCCATCTGGAACAGGTATTGAATTTTCACTTAATAGTTCGATGGAAACGGTAGATCTTGTATTAAAAGATGCGAAAACTGGGAAAGAACTCGGACTGGTTGATGCATACGAAGGACTTTTCACAGAGGATACTCCTTTTGAAACTGAGTACGGATTTAACGGACTTTATAGTGCATTTACAGGTCATAAAGATCATCCAATTTCATATTCAAAAAAGCTTGCACCTCCAGGAAAATATGAATTGGAACTAATCGCAACTAACAGAGAAGGTAAAACATTTAAAAAGTCTGATATCTTTTATATTGAAAATACGAACCCTATCGTAAAAATGCAACAACCAGGTGGAGTATATGAAGTAACTGAAGACGGTATGAATGTAAAGGGTAACATCTATGATCAACAAGTAGATATCATGAATCAAAACGGATTTAATTGGGATCAGTCTTCTAACATGGTTAACTTAATTAATAAAACAAAATACTCATCAACACCTTTAGCAATTGAAAAAAATGGTGACTTTGAATTTAATTTAGGTCTAATAGACGGTAAAGATGTCACAAAAACCACTCTAGATGCCTATGACTATGCACAAAATGGTATGCAAGATCATCCTGATTTCTCATACACACTTGTAAAAAAAGGACTTCCATATGCAAAACTAGCAGCAAGCAAAAATGATGTAAAATACGGCGAAAATGTAACGCTATCACTTAGTGCACATAATATTAAAGATTTAACAGGTGGAGAATTTACATTAACATTCCCTTCAACAACTTATGACATCGCAAATGTATCATTAAATAAGGATTTTACTAATTATGCTAAGTCACATGGTTTAAATGCTGACCTTAAAATAATTAACCAAACTACAAATAATATCATACTTAATACACAATTAACTGGTGATTCAATCCAGCCAATTCAAACCGCTATGCCATTAATCGATATTACATTTAAAGTGAAGGAAAAACCAAGCACATATATTAAATGGATTCAAAACATTGATATTACAAAATCTACAGCATTTTCATTAAATCAAGCACCTGCTACTATTCTAGGTTTCGGTCAAGGGATCAATATCGTTCCAACTTACTCTCAGCTTGAAGGTGGTATACTTGCGGACGGATTTTTAGATGATTGGGGTATTTGGTTAGACTACAAAAAAGACTTTTCTAAAGCTGGTATGAGTTTAAAATTAGTTTCAAAAAGTGGTAAGACATATACAGGAGAATTTAACAGCAGCGCACGCTACTTTGTTAAAAATTTACCAGCTACTAATGAAGAATACGATTTAACTGTCAAAATTCCAGGTCATTTCGATCGACATGTAACTGTTAATGATTTATATGACATTACGAATGGTAATACCGTTGGACGCTTATCTTATATTTTATACGCACCCGTTATGGGCGGAGACGTAAATAACGATGATATAATCGATGTATTAGATGCGGATTATATTAAAACATATTGGGGTACTAACAAGCGCGCAGCTGATATCAATTTCGATGGGATCGTTGATGCAAAGGATATGAGCTTTGTTCAAAGGAATTATTTAACACCTAACCCTGATGTCTTAGAAGCTCCAAAAGGTAAAAAGAAAATTAAAGGCGAAACTCTTGAGGATATAATGAAAGATTTAAATATTCAATAACGTAAAAAACGTCGGATCTTTTAGTTCCGACGTTTTTTTAGAATTCTATAGTTTTTCTAAAATGAGCTTAAATAATCCTTCATTTCATTAACTAACTCCTGATGTGACTCATACATGCTCATATGCCCCGCACTGTTTAAAGTAACAGTTTTTATATTATCTTTTTTGACTGAAAAAGTTTTTTCTGGCGGAATGATTTGATCGTCTTTCCCAGCTAATAATAGTACTGGTAAATTCGTATCGTTAAGTACATGATTTCGATCTGGTCTGTCCTTCATGCTAATCAGTGCTTTAACCGTACCTTCGACTGAAGTTTTATAACCAATTTCCTTTGCTGATTCTATTTCTGAATTATTTTTTTGGAAGTTTTTTGGAGAGAAAAGTTTAGGAATCAATCCATCCACTACATTTTTAACTCCTTCATTTTTAACTTTTTCAACATTTGCCATTCTACCTTTTTTTGCTTCAGCACTATCTGGATATGCTGTAGAGTGAATTAATGAAAATCCATTTAAATACCGATCATATCTTTCCGCAAATGCTAGTGTAATATAGCCTCCCAATGAGTGCCCAAACATAGTTACTTGGCTAATGTTTAATTGATCTAGTAGATCTTTCATTACATCTGCATAATCTTCAATTGAATGTTCTTCCTTTATAGAAGTAGACTCTCCATGCCCAGGTAAATCAATTGCGATTACTCGATAATTCTCTGCAAGCTTTGGTATTACTTTTTCCCAATATTCATGACTTCCCATAAATCCATGAATTAAAACAATTGTCTTACCTTTACCTTGATCCTTATACGCAATTGTTAAATTTTGAAGTTCTACTTTACTATTAATGATCATTCAACCCCATTCTAGTTTATTCATTAAATAGTAGACTATTTTCGTCTACCCTTTATCCACATTATAAATATAAATTACCATTATTTAAAAATATATACCAATTTATGTATTTTCTATTATTAATTTTCTCTTTGAGCAGATTGAATGATTATCATTCGTATGATTCCAATTTATTAGCTGATTTTTATACTATATCAACGAGAATCTGTGTTATTTCAACCGGTTTTGGCATTATATCAACGAAGTTCACAACTTTATCAATATAGTTCAATTTATGTTCGCATTTTTCAATCTTAAGTCCTGGCTATTTCAACGATCAAATCTGTCAAAGAAATTTATGAACGAAGACCAGCCTTTTATGCACAAAATTAGCTGCTTTATGAACAAAAGTCACTATTTTATGAACAAAGTTCACAGCTTTATGAATAAAGTCCATATTTTGTTCGTCTTTTGGGCAAAAAAAGATGCCTCACAATAACTTATGAGACATCTCCTTATAATATAGAACTTATCTATCTTTTGTTTTAAAGACAGAATCATTTCGTTGTATATTATGATTCTGATTTTTATTAATAAATAGATACGCTACAGATAATACAATTAACCATGGTATTCCGAACTGGAGCATAATTTTAAAGCCTGTAAACCAAGAAGTAATCGTTAATCCTAATAATAAAATTGCTCCTAAAATTGTGAAATAAGGGAATCCAATCATTTTTACTGGTAATTTTCTACCGCCTGATTTTTCCCATTTCCTTCTAAAAAACAGATGAGATATAAAGATTGTCATCCATGTAAACATGGCACCGAACATTGAAATTCCCATCATAAAAGCATAAGAAGAATCTGGAAGAACGGCATTGACAATAGCAGCAACAATAATCCCGATCGTTGAAACTGAAAGCGCGCTTACTGGAACACCTCTTTTACTGACTTTCCCTAAAATCTTCGGAGCATGATTGCTTTTTGATAGTGAATACACCATTCGCGTCGAAGCATATAATTGACTATTCATCGCAGATAAGGCTGCAGTCAATATAATAAAATTCATAACGCCAGATGCAAAAGGAATATTTAATATTTCCATTACTTTTACGAATGGACTTTCATCTACTCCTGCCGACTTCCATGGAACGATAATCAGCATGATTCCGATTGTTAATACATAAAAAATCGATAAACGGAAAACCGTTGCTTTAAGAGCTTTTGGAACAGCAATATCGGGTTCTTTTGCTTCGCCTGCTGTAACCGCTATCATTTCTGTTCCTAGAAAGCTAAATAATGATATGAAAACAGCTACCCACATGCCCCACCAACCAAATGGCATAAATCCACCATCATTGGTCAAGTTCTCTACACCTATATTCCCATGGTTAGATGACCCAAATAAGACATACGATCCAAGTAAGATAAAACCAACAATTGCACTTACTTTAATCATTGAAAACCAATACTCAAATGTTGCAAATGTATTAACACTTGTAGCGTTTATATAAATTAAAACTGCTGCAAAAAACGTAATCCAAACAATTCCTGGCACTGTTGGAAACCAATATTTCATATAGACTGCAATTGCACTTACTTCTACTCCAACAGCAAGTACTTGTGCCACCCAATATGAATAGCGGACAAGATAACCAGCCATAGGATGAATATATTTTTCGGCAATAGTTCCAAACGAGCCACTTGTAGGATGTGCAACAGTCATCTCAGCTAAGCACCCCATTAGTAGTAAAACGATGAAAGCACCTACTGCATAACTTAGTAATACGCTCGGTCCAGCAGTTTTTATTGCAAGTCCACTTCCAAGGAATAAACCTGTCCCGATCGCACACCCCATTGCAATCATCGTCAGTTGACTTGTTTTTAACTCCCTTTTTAAGCCTTTTTCTTGCTCGTTTTCAATTTTATAATTAGTGGTGGATTTCTTCATGATCTCATCCCCTTGTCCCCTTCGATAGCCAACTGATCTTATGCCACAACTTCACGTTCATTTTTAAATTTTTCATACTGCTTTTCAATCATGATTTTCTTAAGTGTTTGAACAACTTCCCAGACTTCCTCGTAAGATGTGTAAAGTGCTACAGGTGCAAGACGAATAATATTCGGTGCTCTAAAGTCAGGGATAATACCGTTTTCTTTTAACGATTTACAAATACGTGCTGCTTCTTCATGCTCCAGACTCACATGCCCTCCTCGGCGTGCATCTTCTCTAGGTGACCCAATGAAAAATCCCATGTTTGGCAATTCTTTTTCAATACAATCCATTAAAAATTGATTTATACGAAGTGATTTTTCGCGAATTGCATCAATACCTGCTTCTGTAAAAATCTCTAATGAACCAATTAATGGTGCGCAGCTTAATACATGAGGTGTACCGATTTGATAAGCTCCAGCAGTTTCAGCAGGCGTTAAAGTGTGCTCCATATCAAATTGCTTATCTTTTCTTGAACTAAACCAACCTGCAAGTCCAGGCATTGCTCCAATATGTTTACGGTTAACAAATAAGCCACCTACGCCACCTGGTCCGCCATTTAAGTGCTTATAATTACACCAATAGGCAAAATCAACATCCCACTCACTAAATGAATGTGGAATTGATCCAACTGAATGACATCCATCAAAGCCAATTAAAATTCCTCGTTTATGTGCTTCTTCAGTTAAACGCATCATATCTAAAATTTGACCACTTCGATATAAAACTGTCGGTAAAATAATCAAAGCGATTTCATCCGTCATTGCATTAATGATATCGTCCTCTTCTAAATAACGGCCATCTCTACTCTTTACACAAACAAGGTCTTTTTCAGGATCTAATCCATGAACACGTAGTTGACTTTGAAGAGCATAAATATCAGATGGGAATGTAAGCTCATCTGCTAAAATCTTTTTTCGATTACCATTTGGTTGAAAAAATGTAGCAACTAACTGATGTAAGTTAACTGTTGTGGAACCGGTTACAATTACTTCCTCAGAAGAAGCACCTACTAATGGAGCCAATTTCTCTCCTAATTTTTCGGCCATGAAAAACCAAGGATGATTTCCATTCGTCCAACCATCTATACCGTAATTCTTCCAATCATCTAAAGATTCTAGTAAAGTACGCTCGGCTCTTTTAGAAAGCAGCCCTAATGAATTGCCATCCATATAGATTGAACCAGGCTTTAAGTAAAATTCATCTCTAAACTTTGTAAGTGAATCTACACTGTCCATTTTTTTTGCGTAATCTAATGTATTATCTATTACTTTCGTATCCATTTTTGCTCCTCCTCTATCAATCTACTATTTATGAAAAAATCATATCAAAATAACTGACATTATGTCAATGACACGATGTCATATTTTCAGATAATAAAAACAATTCAAATATTATACTAGCTTATAAAGTTCAGTTTTTTCTTACATTTCTTCCATTTTGATTAATTTACCTATATGCTAGAAGTAATATATCTTGGAGGATTGTAAGTATGAGTAATGACAAAGTAGAATCTAAGCGTCAATTACGTTCATTAATGACAAGACAGAAACTTTTAGAAGCTGCTAATGAAGTATTTCTTGAAGAAGGATTTCAAAAAGCTACTATTACACAAATGATAAAAAGAGCTGATATCGGATATGGAACAGCGTATGTTCACTTTAAAGGCAAGGAAGACCTTTTGATTGTATTAATGGAAAGCGTTATGGAAAGATTTTATACAATTGCTGAAACTTCTTTTTTTCCAGAAACCAAAGAATCAGCAGAATCGATCATATATAAACAGGCTACTTTATTTCTAAAAATGGCAGAAGATGAGCGAAATATGATGCAAATTTTCGAACAAGGTATTGGAATATCTGACGTAATCTCTGACAAATGGAAAACGATCCGAGAAAAATTTATTAATCGCATAACATTAGATATTTCTTACGCTCAAGTAAAAGGGTTAGCAAGAAAAGAGTTAAACCCTGAACTAGTCGCAAGAGCTTGGTTTTTTACAAATGAGATGTACTTATGGGAAATCGTTCGAAATGAGCAGCATTATTCGATAGATGAAATTGCAAAAACAATCACATCACTATATACTACTGGTCTTTATTAGTAGTGGCTGTCTTTAAAGTTTGAGGCAGCTTTTTTTGTTTGGTATGCAAAGAAGTAACAGCTCTCTTCTAAGTGTCGGATTAACAGAAATACGAACAAATTATGTATTTTGTTGATAAAGCTGTGAACTTTATTGATATACTAGGTATTTTTGTTGATATAACATTGATTTTTGTTGATATAACATTGATTTTTGTTGATATTGATGAAATAACACAAAAAAACCCGCAAGGAAGCCGAACCTCCCCGCAGGTTTTTACCACAAACGAGAAACTATTTCGATTTAGCGCTACAATACGTATCTCTTAAAATAAACTTTTGAACTTTACCAGAAGCATTACGAGGAAGTTGATTAATAAATTCTACTTGTCTAGGAATTTTATAACCTGCTACCCGCTCACGGCAAAAAGCTTGAATTTCTTCAAGAGATAAATGATGGTTTGGTTTTAATACGACAATGGCTGTTACGACCTCTCCCCATTTTGAATCTGGAGTACCGATCACTGCCGCTTCTAAAATAGAATCATGTTCGTATAAAACATTCTCTATTTCAACCGAGTAAATATTTTCTCCACCTGAAATTAACATGTCTTTACTACGGTCCACTAACGTAAGGTATCCTTCTTCGTCAACAACAGCTAAATCTCCAGTGTACAACCAACCATCTTTAATCGTTTCTGCTGTTTCTTTTGGCTTTTTATAATATTCCTTCATAATTGTTTCACCTTTTAAGATCAATTCGCCAACTTCACCAGGTACAACTTCCTCGTCCTTTTTATTAACTACTTTAATGACTGTATAAGGAAAAGGTGTTTTTCCAGTTTTACCAAAATGTTGCGCATGATCATCAGGAGAAAGATAAAAACCAGTAGGGCCTCCTTCTGTTAGTCCACATAAACTAAAAAATTGATTTGTATTAAATAGTTTCATACTTTTCATTAATATTTCTGGTGGCATTGGGGCTGCACCGTATGCGCATCTTTTAACGGATGATAGATCATATGATTTCGCATTTGGAACTTGCTGCAAGTAGTTATACATTGTAGGGACACCGAAGAATAAAGTAATTTTGTATTTTTCTATATCCTTTAAAACATTTACTGGGTTAAATTCTCTATGAACAATATTTGTCATACCTAAATAGATACCCGGTAAAAGGAAGATTACAAGTTGAGCACAGTGGAATAATGGAGCAACATGCAAAAATCGATCATCGCAGCTCTGTCCCATTATTGCACCAAAACCATTTATTAATTTTTCAATTCTTTTATAGTCGAAAAGTGCACCTTTTGGCTGACCTGTTGTTCCAGAAGTATAAAGTAAATGAAAATCATCGTCGGCTGAAATCTCTACTTGCGGATCACCATCAATTGATGTCATAACCTCAAAAAAGTTTAAACAATTCGGCGATGAGCTTATTGGAGCAGTAATTATGTTTCTTACTTTAGTTGCTGATTTTGAAGCAGTTAAAACGACTTGTTCTAATTCGGCATCACAAATTACCACTACACTATCCGACTGTTCCAAAATATAATCAACTTCACGAGATACGAGTCTGAAATTAACAGGAACAACAACCGCACCTATTTTTACTCCTGCAAAGTAACTAATCGCAAACAAGTCTGAATTTGCCATCATAAGTGCTAGTTTCTCACCTTTTTTTAAGCCTAGTTTCTGTAACCCCCATGCAAAACGATTAACAATTTTATTGAATTCCTTATATGTGTATGAACGGTCTTGATAGACTAATGCTAATTTATCTGGGTGTCTTTGTGCGTTTAACGATAATACGTTTCCGATACTCATTTACTTACCCCCGTTTTAAATAATTTAGAATTTAATCAATGGACCTTAAAACTGTTATAATAAGTGAAACATAAATGTAAAGGGACTTTAAATACAGAATTTTCAATTTATTAATTAGATAGTTTCCCTTCTATTCAATACATTTCCTCACTCCATCTCTATTGGTTTCTTAATTTATTCTAGCTCGATCATTCCCTCTCCTTTATAAGCTTAAATTATCATTTTAATTTTGTTCAGATTTGTAAGATTAACTAATAGGGCAATCAAGAAAAAGCCATTCTCAGGTGAGGATGACTTTAAAATAAAGAGGATAAACTTTAGAAATTTGTGATGAACTAAGTATGACTTCAAATAATCATTCTCACTTTCTAACCCCATCCAATGCATTAATTGATTAAAGGTCTTATCTGCGAGGAAAATAGATTCATTTTTATTTTTCAACACTCTGAAACCACTCTAAGTGGTTTTTTAATCGCGCATAGCCCCTGCCTCGCGAGAAGTCATTGCTCCTTGTCCATTGGCTACGTCAGTTTGAATTTGTTGTTTTACTTTTTGTGGATTAGTTCCTGATTGCATATTAGAACCCATATTTTGCTTACCTTGTTGATTCTTTGGCATAATACCCCTCCTAATTTTGTTGTTTTAACAAATTTATTATTTGCAAAAAGGATCAGTGTATCCCGAGAAATTTATGTATTTTCATATTAAGATTCAAAGGTCTTTCTTATTCGGATTAAGATTATTTTTATCAGAAACTAAAAAAATAAATACGAAATAGTTTGACTATTCAGATTTACAGAATTATAATCATATTAAACTAACTACCGGTAGTTAATAAATAATGAACTTAAAAATTAGGAGATGATTTTTTATGAAATATCCACTTTCACCTGATGTAAAACCTGAGTTTTGTACAACTGGAACGTTTATGAGATTACCTTCTGCACGAGAAAATGCAAAAATCGCAATTGTCGGTATGCCATTTGATACTGCGGCTTCATTTCGCGTTGGTGCACGTTTTGCACCTCAGGCAATCCGTCAATCTTCTATGACACTATTCCCATATCACCCAATTCATAAGGTATACCCTTTTGACGATAGTAATGCGATCGATATTGGAGATGTGTCGGTTATTCCTCATAATATTCATCGAAGCTATAAAATAATGGAAGACGCAATGTTTGAATTGATGGATAATAACATCATTCCAATTGGTTTAGGTGGGGACCACTCGATCACTTTAGCGAACTTAAGAGCTGCTGCTAAGAAATATGGTCCAGTTGCAATGATTCATTTTGATTCTCATACGGACACATGGGATACATATTACGACGAAAAATATTGGCATGGTTCACCTTTCATTCGTGCTCACGAAGAAGGACTTTTAATACCAAATAAAGTTTTCCAATTAGGTATTCGAGGCACATTGAACCATCCTGGAGATATAGATGCTAGCCATGAGCTTGGTTACAATGTAATTACAACTCCTGAAATGTATGAACGTGGATTTGAGGATATTTTAACAGAAATAAAAGAAGTAATTGGTGATACACCATGTTTCTTAACATTTGATATTGATTTTGTCGATCCTTCTTGTGCACCTGGAACTGGGACTCTTGAAGTAGGCGGCTACAATAGTATGGAAACATTAAAAATGATTCGTTCGTTAACTGACTTTAATTTTATTGGTTTTGATGTTGTTGAAGTACTTCCATCATATGACCCAACTCAAATTACATCACTTTTAGCTGCAACACTTGTTCATGAATTTGCTAGTTTAGCAACATTGAAAATCAATAAATAACTAAAAAATAAATATTTCATAAAAAAGTTCTGTTTTCCCCTAACAGAGCTTTTTTGCATTAAAAATCAACATTATTTAGACTTAACTGTGATTCCAGTTTATAATCTAGCTAACAACAGTTAGTTTCGGAGGATGAAATATGACAAAGGATAAGATTATCGCAGCAGCACTCGCCTTATTTTCCAAAAATGGCTATGAAGGCACAAGTTTGACTGAAATTGCAAAAGCAGTTGGCATTCAAAAGCCATCAATTTATAACCATTTTAAAAGTAAAGAAGAAATCTTTCTTACCATTTATGAAAATATTTTATGGCTTCATGTGAAAAAAGTAGAAGAGTTGATGGAAAACATACATGAGTTATCAGTAAAGGAACAACTTTATCAAATTCTTAATGTAACATTTAAATATTATATTGAGTTTGAGGAACAGTCTACTTTCTTAAACCGAGCAGTCTTTTTTTCACCTGAATCTTTAAAAGAACAATTACATACTCAGTTCATGGAATCTGAAGAAGCAATGTCCACAATTTTAAGATCAGTGATCGATAAAGGGATTAAAAATGGGGAAATTCGCGTTGGTAATGTTGAAGATTTTGTTATGTCTTTTTATTGTTTAATTGATGGGATTTTTATTGAACTATCTTATTATGGTGCTGAAAAGATGAAACCAAGAATATCGAATATATGGAGAAACTTTTGGTACGGCTTTAAAAATGACCAATAAAAAAAGGCGTTCGAAGACTCGAATGCCTTTTTTACTTTTATTACTGATTTGAAGTCAATTCAGCTTTAAATTGATGTACGATATCATCTGAGGCAGGTGCAGCAGGCTTGTAAAACCCTTTTTGAAGTGCATAATTGTACAATGTACGTTGACGTGCTTCATCTTGATTGCGTAATTGAATTAATGTTTGTCTTAATTCATTATTATTAGATTCATTAATGAATCCAGCATAAGCTGTTAAACTAGCGTTTAGTCCTGCTAAATAATCATTTACCATATCTTTATCTTGAAACATAGTTGTGCCTCCTTATCCTAAAAAATTTAAAAGTTGTTGTCTAGATTGCTGTGCTGATTGTGCATCTCTTTGTAATAATGCTTTTAATTCTGGATCAGAACAATTTTTAGCATAAGCCTCTAATTTATTAGAAATCGTACTATGCCCTCCAATGATGTGACGAAGATTTTCTAATTCAAGTTCTGTTAATGAATTGCTCATATCTAATCTCTCCTTTCGATCAAAAAACTACCTTATTAATTTTCCTAAATTCTGTAAAAAAATACATTAAAAATATCAGGTTTAAGCTCCCAACTAAAGGACTTATTCTTCAATTTGAAACTTACAAAATATAAAAAAAGGGCACCCTTTTCGGATACCCTCTTAAAAATTTTTATTATAAATTATAACTCACTACTAAAGTCAGCTTCTTCTAATTTAACCATTTTAGTTCGCTTAATTACCTTGTAGCCTATATAACCAATTATAAATAATGGTAATCCGATGTAGGATACTGAAACCGCATACCAGTCAATTTTACCACCAGTAAATGCTTCATAATTCGTACCTAGCATTGCTACTAAACATAACACTGTTGCTAGAATTGGACCAAGTGGGAACCATTTCGCTAAATACGGTAAATCCTTTAATTTTCTTCCTTGGGCAATATAAGCTTTACGGAAGCGGTAATGTGTAATAGAAATACCTAGCCAAGAAATATATCCTGCTAAACCTGCTGCGTTTAACAGCCAAGAATATACGGTACCATCACCAAATAATGAAGTTAAGAAACAAAGCATACCAATCAATGTTGTCGCAATTAAGGCAGCAACAGGTACTCCACCTTTATTTACTTTTCGTAAGAATTTAGGTGCTCTTCCTTCTTCAGCTAATACCCATAGTACACGAGAACCAACATATAAACTTGAATTTCCTGCAGATAAAACTGACGTTAAAATGACTGTATTCATCGCAGCCGCTGCAAACGCAAGCCCAGCATGTTTAAATACTAATGTGAATGGACTAATCGCAATAGCATCTACATCTCCACCTAATAAATTAGGATCGTTATAGCTTATTAAACAACCAATCACAAAAATCGCTAATACATAAAATAATAAAATACGCCAAAAGATTTGTTTAATTGCTTTTGGAATATTCTTTTGAGGATTTTCACTTTCACCAGCAGTTACCCCAACCATTTCAGTTCCTTGGAAAGCAAATCCTACGACCATAAATACACTAAATATCGATAAGAAACCACCTTTAAATGGTGCCTCTCCTTTTGTAAAATTATCAAATCCACCAGTATGACCACTCATAATACCGAATATCATTAATAATCCAACTATAATAAAAATGATAATTGTTGCTACTTTAATAGTTGAAAACCAAAACTCAGATTCTCCATATCCTTTAACAGATAGAACATTTAAACCAAATATTAAAGCAAGGAATATTGCACTCCATATAATACCTGGAGCATGCGGGAACCAATATTTCATAATTAACGCCGATGCCGATAATTCTAATGCAAGGATAATCGCATTGTTATACCAGTAATTCCAACCGACAGCAAAGCCTAGTGCCGGATCGACGAATCTTGCAGTATAAGTGCTAAAAGAACCAGAAATTGGTATTAAAGTTGCCATTTCCGCTAAGCTAGTCATTAGGAAATAAACCATGATACCAGCAATCATATATGCAACAAGTGCACCGCCAGGACCTGCTTGACTAATTGTTGCTCCACTTGCTAAAAATAGCCCAGTACCAATCGTACCGCCCATAGCGATCATTGTTAAATGTCTTGTCTTTAGTTTTCTCTCTAATTGCTCTTTTTTAGGCGCGTTACTTTCAATAGTGAAATCATTTTTTCGGTTTGTATTTTGCATGAATACACCTCTTTATTTTAAATTGAAATTTCTCCTAATACGAATAAGACTGTTAAAATTTTAAGAGCTTGAATTCTAATCGATCCACTGTTGAATAAATTGTCCTTCTGTTAATATTTTGCAAAACACAGTCTAAATTACCCATTTTAATACTAATCCTAGAAGGTGAGCAGTGTAAAGATGTAAATACTCCCTTGTAAACTTATCGAATCAATAAATCTTATACCTGCACCATTGATAACGTTTTCATTTTTTTTGCTTTCGTCGTTAAGTTGTACTTAATTTAAATTATCATAATATGACGAAAAATAACAGGAATTTTTTCATTGTTTAGATAATTTTGAGTTATTCAAGAATAGTATATTTTTCAAAAATCGTATATTTATTTGAAACAATAAATATATATTAAATCCAAAGTTATACATAAAACAAGTATTAATTTTTAGATTAGAAAAATCATATTTTGAAAGCGCTTCGTTATGATGAAGTATTGATTTTCCTTTAATAACAAGAGTTAAGACATATTTTAGAATTCTAAATGAAAGAAACTCTATCTTTGAAAATCATCACTGTTAAGTTTTTATTTTCTTAGAATCATACCTTTAAAAGTAATTCGATCTATACAAAGAAATGAATAAAATGCTCAAGTTATTTTTCTGAATTTTTAGAATTAAAAAACCCAAAAAACATCCTTTTCTATGTGTAGGAAGGATGTTTTTTTATTTTAATCTTAAGGAGTAACAATATTGACCCACACATTGAAGTGGTCAAGCAAAGCTAACATTTCATTAAATTTCAATTTATCACCAGTCATCATTAGCTTATTATTTGCAATCGCTTGATCAAGATCAAGTCTTCCAGCCATAATTAAATAAAAAGTTACTTTATCTACATTTAAAGATGCATCTGGATGTGGAACTTGTGCATCTTGATGATAATAAAAAACAGAATTTCTTATATTAATTATGTAATTCTTTTTTAAGTCTGTAAAATTTATATTAAAAGAATAGCTTTTATTTTCTGCTTTTGGACCATTTAAAGTAACTGATATATAATCCAGCAAGTCATTTACATCCATATTTAATAGTGTTTGCTGGTCTACAGTATTGATTGATTGTGTAACTGCCTTTTTTTCTACACCTTTTCTTAGTTCTAGTGCTCCTGTTAAATAATAATTTCTCCACGATGCTGATTCCGCTTGATATCCTAACTGTTCGTAAGATTTAGCAAGTAATTCTTTTGCTTCTCTATTATTCGGATTAGACATGATTACATTTTTTAAAACCTGTGCTACCCAGCGATATTCCCCCTTTTTAAAATCTGCTTTTGCGAGCTTTAAGATTTTCTTTTCTCCTCCCATATATTGAACGTATTTACTACCAGTTTCTATTTGTGGAAGGGGATCCAAATCGGAGGGATTTCCATTAAAATAGCCTAAATAATAATTGTAAACTGCTTTAGCATTTTGTTTTAAATTTCCATAATATCCTCGATTCGCCCAATATTTATTAAGACGATTAGGTAACTTTATTTGTTCAGCAATTTCATCCGCTGTGTACCCTTGGTTTGCTAGGCGAATCGTTTGATCATGAATGTACTTATATAAATCTCGTTGGATTGAAAGCTGTTCTAGTACTCTTTCTTTCCCCCATAATGGCCAGCTATGAGCTGTAACTAATGTCTTAATTTCCTCGTTACTAAACAGTTTGATCGTGTCATCCAATGCTTTAACCCATTTTGAAGAATCTCGCGTTTTAGCACCTCTTAATGTGTAAAAATTATGCATTGTATGTCCTGTATTTTCAGCCACTACTAAAGTTTTGTAATCATTTATATAATAATGCATTTCCGATGGAGCTTCTGTATTTAAAGTTAGTAAAAACTTAAACTTGATCCCGTCAATTTCCATCGATTTAATTTTATCTTTTATTTCAATTGTCGGGGGCAAAAAGCTTATTGTACCTGCACTTATTCTGGGACCAATCCCATTTGTTACGTAACCTTTTTTACTTGCAGGTATTAAGATTCCGAACATATACTCTGCTCTTTTTGACATGATATTACCTAAAAGTATATTTTCACTTGCTGCTTCTTTGGAAAAATTTAAGGGAGCAATAATTGGTACTTTTTTTGAATTTAGAGCATATTGTACTACTCCTTTAACTCCTCCAAAATGATCAGCGTGACTATGACTAATTACGATTGCACTTACTGGTTTTTTAGGCCGATTAGCATAATATAAGTCCATTGCCGCTTTAGAAGTTTCAATAGTAGATAAAGTATCTAAGATGATTAAACCTGTTTTCCCTTCTACTATTGTCATTACCGATATATCTTGTCCACGTACTTGATATACACCATCTACTACTTTATAAAGTCCGGGAGTATTTAATAGCTTGGCTTGTCTCCATAGACTTGGATTAACAGTTAATGGTGCTGTACCTTGATTTATGATTGAATATTGACTGCTATCCCAAATGACAGCACCTTCTGAACTTTTAATTTGAGTTTGCTTAAGTGGTGCTATGAATCCTTTATGAGCGTCATTGAAATCTTGTTTATCGTTGAAATTTAGTTCGTTATAAATTTTTTCATTTATTTTAATGGTTTTAATCGTTGGAGGCATAACCTGAGAAAATGCTTTATAACTCGTATTTAACAATATCATTAGTAGAATTAGAATAGTGGTAACAACTTTTAAGATAATTTTG
Organism: Gottfriedia sp. NPDC056225; assembly: GCF_042267765.1. Lineage (NCBI taxonomy): Bacteria > Bacillati > Bacillota > Bacilli > Caryophanales > Bacillaceae > Gottfriedia > Gottfriedia sp. NPDC056225. The sequence continues at coordinate 125,187 of NZ_JBHJTJ010000009.1, forward strand.
TCAAACATAATTTACTCCTAATTATTTGTAATCAATAGCTAGAAAACAAAAAGCAACGTACATTTTCAAATACGTTACTCTTTTTTATTTTTTATGAGGATATGTATGTTTACTATTAATTAACTTTCTTAAATCTCCTCTAATTAGGGCATCCTTCATTTCTTTAGGATTGAATGGGATAAAAGGTGCTAAATATGGAACACCCATCGATCTAATTGATGCCATATAAGCGATCATAAGAATAAATCCAACAAGTAGTCCCTTTAACCCAAAAAGGAAACCTAATAATAAAAATATCAATCGTAATGTTAAAACTGATCCATATAATCCACCTGCAGAAATCGAAATATTCGCTAGAAAATTAATTCCTACAACTATTAACGTCATCGCATGAATAAGTTTTGCTGTTACTGCCGTTTGTCCGACAACAATGGCTCCTATAAGTGAAACAATAATAACAGTCGACTTAGGTATTCTCAATGAAGCTTCAACAAGTAATTGGAATAGTAACATAACAAATAAAATCTCAACAAAAATAGGTAACATTGTATCTGATTTCTTAAAAAAGATTTTAGCAAAGTGAGCAGGCACCCACTCTTTATGGAAACGGACGAATGTGACATATACTCCTAATAAAACAATTGAAAATAACCAACTAAATAAACGCATAAATCTGTTACCATAGCGACCTGACTTTTGATTGTATTCATCTGGTTGATGAAAATAATGCAGAAAAAGTGCTGGTACAATTAGACTATAAGGTATTCCGTTAACGAAAATTGCAATACGCCCCTCGAATAGTGCTGAAGCAGTTACATCTGGACGTTCACTTGTAAAGACCGTAGGAAATAACGTTTTCTTACCTTCGAGCGCATCTTCAATTACTCTCGCTTCTAATAAATAAGTAACATCTATTTCTTTTATTCTTTTTCGTGTTTCCTCTAAAATTCGTTGATCAACAAATCCATCCATAAATAATATCGAAACATCCGTTTTCACTTCATTTCCAACTTGTAGGTTTTCAATAGATAATTTATGTGACTGTATAAAATTACGAAGAATATTAACATTTACCTTTAATTGTTCATTAAATCCTATTAACGACCCCTTCATCGCTCTTTGTGTATCTGGTTCAGTTACCGAACGCATCTGCCAATCAGCAGTATCTGCCAATATTCCTTCATGATAACCATCAATTAAAATAAGCGTCTTCCCTTTTGATAATCCAGACAAAATCTCTTCGTAAGATGTCACTTTGTTTACATCCGCAATTAAAAGATGACGAGTAATAATGGCATCAATACTATTGAATTTTATGATTCTTAACAACGGGGAAAGAACATTATCTTGAATAGCTTGTGTATTCGTTATGCCATCTAAATATAAAACGGCTGCATCACGGATCACGTCATCATTAACTGTTAATGGTCTAATCTTCAAATCAGTAGTGTTATTAAATTTTTCTTTTAAATAATGAATATTCTTTTCTAAACTTACTAATAAAGTAGATTGTTCTGTGTTATTCAATAGAGATCACCTTAAACATATTTTGGTTTAGTTTGTCCGGCATAATCCAATTTATGTTAAATAAAACAACAAAAAAATAAACAGTTGGGCATTCATATTAGACCCTTCCAACTTTATTCCCTTTTTTCTTCATTAACAGCTTTTCAATATTTCCGAAATTAACAAGGAAAATTACGATATATAAACCTTTTTTAGTACTATTACATTTTCTAATATTAATATTAAAAATTCTAATGAAAGAATTTAGAGGGATTTCAATAAATTCCATAATTTTAATAGTAGAATGGTTTACATTAGGTGGTGCAATTATGGATATACAAAAATTAGAATTTCTAGTAGAGGTTGCTAAAACAGGCTCTATTTCATCTGCTGCAGAAAATCTTCATGTGAGTCAATCAGGCATTAGCCAAGCGATTACAAAAATTGAAGAAGATCTTTGCTTAAAAATTTTCGACCGCTCACGAGTCGGCGTAACAGTAACAAAAGAAGGAGAAAATATAATAAAAAAATCGAAGGAAGTCCTTTTAAAATATGAAGAATTAAGAGAGGCAGCTAAGAAAAGTGCTGTTGAGCAAATATGTAATGTAAGTGTATCGACACTCCCAGCCTTTACTAATTATTTGATGACACCTTTATCGGCATTTAATGACAAATATTCAAATATTAATATAGAAATCGAAGAAAATATAGCAATTCACACGTTGGATAATATAATTCAAAACAAAATAGATTTTGGAGTTATTTGTCTTTACGGTGAATTTTTAGAAGAAAATGAAGAGTTAATTTGCGACACCTTCCAAAAAGGTAATTTGAAAGTATATGTAAGTAAAGACTCATTGTTTGCAGTTACTAAAACGATAACGCCCGAAGAACTACTTCAGCAAAAATTGATCCTCTACAACAGTGAATATATTAATTGGTTTAGTAACAATTTCCAGCACAAATACGGAAATATGAATATATTATTTTCTTCCACCCACTCCGATGAAATTATTCGAACAGTTTCTAGTGGAATGGCGGTTAGTCTTGCACCAAATTTTATTTTAAAAAATAATCCTGCTTTATTAGAAGGTAAAATTGTTGAAGTTGACTTACAAAACTATGGAGCTTTAAATGTGAATCTTGGACTTTTACGCTTAAAAAAGAAGTCATTATCTCCAATTGAAAAACAATTAATTAAATATATTAAATCGGAAATGAATGAATATGTAGGTTAAAAAAAGATGATACCCGGTTTTCGGTATCATCTTTTATTTATTCTTTTGCTTCTACTACTTTTGGTTCATCGTTATTTGTTACGTCTAATACATCTAATAAGAAGATGAAAACTGGAATCCCGATAATAAGACCCCAAACGCCAAAAAATCGTTCAGAGAATACAAGAATTAGAAATGTATAAAAAACTGGTAAATTCGTTTTAGCTGAGATCAGTTTTGGGTTTAAGAAATAGCTTTCAAGTGCATGTAAAACTAAGATCATCAGAATGATATACATGATGTGAGTCATTCCACCAATAGTATATGCAATCGTACAAAGTGGAATTAACGAAATAAACATTCCTGCAACCGGGATTAGTCCAAGTAAGAAAATCAAAAAGCCTAAACCGATTAACTGAGGGAATCCCATAAATTTTAACGCAATGACAGATAGGAAACAATTTACAAAGGCAATTAAAAACTGAGCCTCAATCACTTTCCCGAAAGAACGAGAAAATCTTTCTCCAAAATAAGCCAGCTCACCATAAATAGCAGATATTTTACTATTTTTAAACTTTCGTGTAAATGTTATAATTCGAGGCTTTTCAAGTAGGAAAAAGAAACTCAGAATCAGAGCAATTAGTACTTCAATTCCCCATTGGCTAATATTAGATGCATATTTGTATAAAAAATCTAATCCTTGCTCAGTATAACCTGAAATTTCAACCTTTTTAATTGCAGTAACGATATAATTTATAATTTTTTCATCTGGCGGATTCATATAAAACGTCTTGATTTGCACTATAAGTTGAACAACTTGAGTTGTAATTATAGGTAAGTAGTTATAGATTCCGAACACTAAAGCTGCCACAATAACTATATATAATGAGTAGACAACTACTAAACGATTAACCGGCAAAATCTTATTCAATCGATTCACTATAAATTTATGCACACGGTCCATTAAATAAGTAAAAATGAAAATTAGTAGGACTAAATTTATTATTTCTCGAATTAAGATTAACACAATGACGATACAAATTATCATCGCTAGCCGTCTAAATGTACTACTTTGAAAGAATTTTTTGACCTCCATTACACAACCCCCCTCACTTTAAATTTATTATGTTGAGTAATATGGAAATCTTAGTTTTATTATAAAAACATAACCACATCCCAAGGGAAGTGGTTCATAAACGTTGCTTCTCTTTTCATTTTTATTTAATAAAATCTTCATTTATGAGTTTCATTTAACAAATTTTAATCTTGAAAAGCGCCACTTTTCATTTTATCAATTCTAATACAAAAAATAAAGATGTAGCTACACAAATATGTATAACTACATCTTTTTATTGAACTTTTTATGTCAATAATTGTTTTTCAGCCATTTCACCTTACTTACTGCATTCACACTTGGGCACTGAATGAATACTATAGGCATGAGGGTGTGATGCCATGAATGACTATAAGATTAAAGAAGATCTCCGAATTATTGCTACTCTTCAAAGAGATTTAAATGTCGCTGCTGCTGCACTATTATTAACTGGCCAAATTACGATAATAGGTGTTTTTGTAACGTCTGGTGAATTTAGTCTTTCTCTAAGTGGCCCCTTATTAGGTAGAGAACGTATAGAAAGTAAATTTGGAGATCAATTAACGAATACTCTCATTGATGTAATCGATATTATAATTGCTATTTTATTATTAATTGATGAAGTTCGAGTTGTTAGCTCCGTCATAGGACCTGGTAGATTTTCACTTAATGTAAGTGGTCCCATTTTTGGTGCACCAGTTAGCGTTCCGACACTTCCTTTTTTAAAAAAAACGTATTACTTTTGTAAAAAAATTGTTTCGAAACATTTTGAAATTGATCCGCGAATCTTTAGTAAATAAAGGAATGGTGATTATGGCTTTAACAGATATCCCTACAGTAAGACCTACAGATACCCAAGTTTACCTTATGGCAATTTCTGTTATTACGTTCATTTTCTTCTTTACACAACGAAAGTCAAGTGATTCAACGACTTCAACGACACAGGTGAGTTAAGAAATCACTGTTTGTCTTTTTCTAGCTCAGTATTGATTGGTTTTTCTCTATTCTCGATAACTGATAAAACAGCTCCTTCAATTTCTTCATAGCATGTGCATCTACAAATATTGGAAGATAGCCATTCTTTCATCATTTCATAAGATGGATGTGGATGTTTTAATAAAAGTGAATGACAATTCATGATGAATCCAGGAGTACAATACCCACATTGAAACGCAAAATTTTCAACAAAGGCTTTTTGTATAGGTGAATCTTTTAAGCCTTCAATTGTTGTAATCTTTTGTCCAATTGCCTCGATGGCAAGCATTATACATGATTTATACACAGTATCATTCATAACAACTGAACAAGCTCCGCAATCTCCATTTAAACAGCCTGGCTTCGCACCAGTAAGACCAAGCTTTGTTCGTAAAACATATAGGAGAGTGTCTACTGGACGAATCTCCACTTGACGAATTTCATCATTAACATCTAAAGAAACACTTAATTTTTTTATTGGAGACTGGTCCATTACCTTCCCTCCATTTCTAAAATGATTTCTTCTAAAGTGTTTCTTAATACAAATAATCTGTACTCTTTTGAACCTTCCACATCATCAAGTACTTCACCAGGAATGAATTGAATTGCTTTTTGTATTCTTTCTTCTACACTCAAGTTAGTGTTATTTAGCTCGACTTCCATTTGCTTTGAACGAAATGGAAACGGACATAGTCCACTAAATGCAAAACGTAATTGTTGATCTGATTTTATAGAAGCGATCGTTAGTAATGGATAACCCGTATCCCATTGCTGACGTTTTTTTATGCTTATAAATGGTAGATTAATATATAACTTATCTGTTAAAAGTTGGATTAGAAGTTGTCCGTCTTGGAGCTGAAGGTTTTGATTGAAGATTTGTTCGATTGGAAAAGCCTCTATCCCATTATATCCTGCTATAACTACTTGGCTTTCACAAAGCAGAAATGGTAATACCGCTTCCCGGTAAAAGATTTGACCACATAAATTTCCACCTAATGTTATTTTATTTCTTGCAGTGCGGTCAGCTATTCCCATGGACGCTTTAGAGAGTAGTGGAAAGAGGTTTTTTTCTTCAATATCTGTAAGTGAAAGCGCAGCACCTGATACTAAATAGTCCTCGTTAAACTCAAATATTTGACACTCATTTAGTTCTTTAATATCGATAAGGGCATCTGTTTCGATTAAATTTAAACGACCAAGTGTAATGATTTCCGTACCACCTGCATAATAAATTGGCCTTCTATTTTTAGACTTTAAAAAATAAAAAAGTTCCAATGCTTCTTTAATGTTCATTGGTTTATAGTATTCTATATTAGAAGATAACAAACTATATCCCACCTTCTTTTACTTTCCATAATAGTTCTGGGATAATTGGTAAATTATTGATATTTGCCGAAAGTGCGGTAGAAAGACTGTTTCCAAGAGCAGCCGGCATTCCTAGTAAACCATGCTCCCCTACTCCTCTTGCACCAAATACTGCATCAACTTGAGGTGTTTCAACAAACGCAACTTCATATTTGGGGTGTTCTCCAAATCGAATTGGTCGATAAGTTCGTAACTGCGGATTAAGTACTTTACCTTGCTTATTAAATGTAAAAGTTTCCCTTCCAGCAAAGGATAATCCCATACTCATTGCACCTTTAACTTGCCCTGTTGCAGTTTTAATGTTTAATACTTTTCCGATATCAATAACAGAAACAGCCTTAATAATTCGATAAACATATTGTTTTGTATCAATTTCAATTTCTACACCATGAGCACAAACCGTCCATTCAGGACCTGGTTTTCCAGCCCCGGTTTCTCGATTTATACGTGTTAAGCCAGTTAAAATATAGTGGCCTCTACCAATTATTTGTCCACCAATTGAATTTCCATTTGGAAATGTGTATCCGTAGGCAATTTTTTCAATTGGGATATTTGTATCTGGATTACTTCTTAAAAACACTTTTCCATAGCCAACTTCTAAATCATCTACAGGAGCACGCAATATAAAAGAAGCTAAATCTTTTAATTGTTTCATTACATCCTCGGCGGCTGCTAATAATGCTCTTCCTGCCATGAAAGTCCCACGACTTGCAACTGTTTTCCAATGTTCGGGTGTATTTAACGTATTGATATTCATTTGAACATGTATGTCGTCTATGTCCATTTTAAGAATCTCTGCTAACATTTGAGCAAGAATTGTTTTTGTACCTTGACCTAGTTCTACTACACCAGAAATTAAATTAATGCTCCCGTCAGCATTATAGCTCAATACTACACCTGAACTTGCGTTTGGTGTAATAGTAGAAGTTTTCCAAGAACAACTAATTCCTTTTACTCTTAATTTATGATTGCCTAAGTCAATAATTTGACCTTCCTGCCAATTGATTAATTCTTTCATTTTTTCAATACATTGAGGTAGATTTCCAACAGTGCTAGAATTTAAGAGCACTTGAGTAGGCGTTGTATCACCTGGCTTAATAGCGTTTCTTTCTCGTAGACCGATAGGATCCATATTTAGTTTTTTAGCAAGAATATCCATTGCTCTTTCGAATGCAAAATGTACTTCTGAATGACTAAACCCTCTAAAAGGTGCCGGATATGGATGATTCGTATACATACATAAAGAATCGCACCAAATATTTTCGATATTGTAAGGTCCAGTGCAGTCAACTGCCCCTGCCCTAGTTAAATCGATTGATTTATCTGCATAAGCTCCGCCATCCCATAAATATTGAATTTCTGCAACTTTTAGCATTCCATCTTTTGTACATCCTAGTTTTACATTCGCTTCAAGTCCAATATGTCCAGGTGATGAAAGCATATCATTTTCACGAGTATTATATATTTTTACTACTCTACCATTTACAGCCCGTGAAGCAATATAGGCTAAAAGCTCTAACTGTATTGCTCCTTTTCCACCATAACCTCCACCTACAAATGGGGTATTTACAATAACTTTTCCAGGTTTAATCTTGAAGTAATCTCCAATTAAGGCCTTAACCATAAATGGTGATTGTGAAGATGTAGTAATCTCAATAGTTCCATCATGATGGATTTGAGCAAACGAACATCTTGTCTCCATTGCAGAATGGTCTGATGGTCTAAATGCAAAATTCTCATCAACCATTACTTCACTCTCTCTCCAGCCTTTGTTAAAATCACCTTTACGAATTTTAATTCTAGTGGCTATATTAGTACCAGGCTCTGGATAAACTCCTTCAGTAACTTCATATTCTCCTAGATTTGGGTGTATAAGTGGTCCATCTTGTTTAAGTGCTTCTGAGGGTGAATTTACTACTGGGAGTAATTCATATTGTACATTTACTAAATTTGCAGCTTGATCCGCTATATATTGGGTGTCCGCTATTACAATTGCAACTACTTCTCCAAAAAATCGAACACGATCAAATGCAATTGGATATCGATCCAGTATTCCTTCTCCTACTAAAGGTAGATTCTCACCAAATACTATTTTTCTTACACCTTGTACTTTTAGGGCGTCGGTAGCATCTATACTTTTAATCATCGCATGTGCGTATGGACTTGTTACTAATTGCCCATGAAGCATATCACTTGTCTCAAAGTCGTCTGTATATTTAGCATAGCCTGTAACTTTTTCGAAGGACTCTTTTCGGGGGATTCCTTTTCCAATTATATGCATGATGTTTTCTCAACCCCTTTCAAAAAAAGCATTTCATATTTTAATTAAACCTTTTTTATTCCTACTATTATTTAAAATATAATTGGTAACTAATTTATTTCTATAAAACTTATAGTTAAGTTACAGAATAGTCCAATCTATATTTTTGTAGACTTGTTACACGAAAAAAAACACATGATAAATTTCTATCATTTTGAGATTCTCTAAAAAATTTATGAAACAAACACGAAAAAAATGCCCAGATTGGCGAAGTAGCCATCATATATAACGATTCAAAAAATTGAACAAGTATGAATCACTAACGAAGTATTTGGTAAATCCATCTTTCATTTCCATACATATCCAATTTACTTACGGGAATAATACTTATATTCTTAGCGGAGTTTTAAGGAGTTGATTTAGATGGAAGTAAACGAAATAACCTCCATGCTTGAAGAAGTACAATGCACCTTTCAATCTAGTTCAGATTTTAAATATAAAAAGTATACAATCGAGGAAGTAACTCTACATTTATGTTATTTAGACACTTTGATCGATTCAGAAGTTATTCAAACTCATATACTAGAACGCATTTTTTTAAAAAATAATTCAGATCGAATTATAACCACAATTTTAGAAACTGAAGATGCGTGTACACTTGATGAATGTATTCAGTCCATACTTTCTGGTAACGTCATTGTTTTTAATAATAATAAAAGTAAAGCAAAGTCATATTCTGCACTTTCTGATAATAGCGATCGTTCAATATCAGAATCAATTTCTGAAACAGTAATATTAGGTCCCCATGACAGTTTTGTAGAGAGTCTTAAAATCAACTCTACTTTAATACGAAAAAGATTACGTACGAAAGAATTAGTCATCAAAAATTTAACAATTGGTAAAAAATATCCTGTGACGCTTTCTATTTTTTATTTAAACGATATAACTCCAATCTCAATGATTGAAACAATTGAACAGAAGATAAAAAAGCTAGAGACAAGTGGAAAAGTTGAACCTGTACGAATGATCGAAACTGTACATATTCAAAATATAATTGAAGAATATCCCTCTTCTCCATTTCCACAAGTAATGTACACTGAAAGACCTGATCGTACAGTTCGCCATTTATTAGCAGGAAGACCTGCAATTATACTCGATAACGACCCAAGCGCCTTGTTATTTCCTTATGATATTTATGGTTACTTTCGTAGTGCAGACGATTATAATTTTAGATGGATTTTTGGAATATTTTTTTATTGTTTAAGAATACTCGCATTTTGGATTGCAGTATCGTTACCTTCAATTTATATAGCAGTTACAAATTTTCATTCGAATATCTTACCTACTTCTATTTTTTATACTTTAAAACTATCAATTGAAAATGTACCACTTCCACCTATAGTCGAAGCTTTTTCAATGATCATTATTTTAGAGTTATTGAAGGAAGCAGCTCTAAGACTTCCAAGCCCTGTTGGTGCAACTATAGGTACTATTGGGGCAATTGTCATCGGGACGGCTATAGTACAAACAAATTTAATCTCAAATTCTATGGTTGTTGTAATTTCTATTACTGCCGTTTCCTCATTTGCTCTACCATCAAAAGAAATGTCTATTACCGCAAGAATAATGGGCATACCTCTTTTAATCCTTGCATCCATTTTTGGATTTATTGGTATTAGCCTTGGCATTTTTATGATGTTTGCTCATCTATCAAAAATCAGAGCGTTTAGTTATCGATATGTAGAGAATCCAGATTTCTCCGAATTTGTATTACTAAAAAATAGGAAGGGAAAAGCAACATGATCAATAATAAACATCTATTTTATTTAATTATATTTACACAATTCGGAGTTGCCATTACAAACTTACCTAATAAAATTTATAAAATAGCTGGCCATGATGGTTGGATTTCGACACTTATTGGTGGTTTAATCGTTCAAATTATATTATTTCTTTATTATAGTTTGTATAAAAAATTTCCAAATAAAAGCTTTACAGACTATACAAAAATAATAACGAATCCATTCATTGGGACTTGTATTAATATTTGCTATTTCATCTATTTTTTGTATGTTGTTATCGTGGTATCTATTAGATTTTCTGATATTATTAAAATTTGGATTTTTCCAAAAAGCCCTGCTTGGCTTATTCTCATTTTATTTTTATTTACAGCCTATATTGTCGCGAAAAAGGATATCTTAACAATCGCTAGAACGTATGTACTTTGCACATTTATTTTTCTGATATTTATTTTATTTCTACTAGCTTCTTATAATAATGTTCATTTTGGAAGAATATTACCTATTGGTCAATCTCCAATCAAAAAGATCAGCTCTGGCGCATATTCATCCTTTATTGAAATGTTAGGCTTTGAAATCTTTTTATTTTTACCGCCATTTTTTCAAGATACAAAAAAGAAATTATTCACTTTATCTTTAGCAAATTTGTTTACAACATTACTGTATACCTTTATTCTTTTCACGTCCTATATCAGATTAAGCAATAAGGAAAATAGTTACATCATCGACCCCATACTTTATATATTTAAAACTTTTCAGTCAAAAATGATCGAAGGTCTAGATACATTGTTTTTAACCTTATGGATCATTGTAATTTGTGCAACAGTAATTAGCTATATTTTTATTATTAGTGAAGATGTACATAAGCGTCTTTATTTAATAGTAAAAAATAGAAATAGTATATTATTTTTCATCATATTAATCATATTTGCTTTTTACCCTTTAGTTTCTTCACTCGTAATCAAAAGAGAAACAATTGCGAATTTTGGCAGTTATTTAGATCCCATCTTTATTATCATCATTCCATTTCTACTATTCTTAATTAATAAAGTTAGGGGCCTAATAAACTCATGAATAAATTTTTTAAAGTTATTAGTTTATGTTCCATTCTTTTATTAACCACAGGTTGTTGGGATACTAGAACAATTACTGAAAAGACATTAGTTAATGGGATTAGTTTTGATTTAGATCAAGATAAAAAAATTGATGTTAATGCGCTAATACTTGATATTATCGGTAAGGGTGCTGGAGTATTCGATTTCCAGAGTGAAACTGTTGATTCTAAAGGAGTCTCAGTGTCTCAAGCTTCAATGCATTTACAATCATTTTTACCAGGAGATATAACGACATCAAAAACTAAAATTATATTATTAGGTGAAGAGTTCTCAAAAACAAAAATTACTCACATTTTAAGTACTTTTAGACGGAGAACGTTTTCAAATCTGAATGTATCTGTTGCAATAACAAATAAACAGCCCGCAAAAAACGTTTTAAAATTAAAAACGGTCGGAACTAAACCTTTATCGGTTATATTGAGTCAAACTATTAAGAATGCTGAATTAACTTCAATCGCTCAAAAAATAGAGCTTTTTAATATTTTTACTTATACTTCCGAAGAAGGTATAGACTTTACATTACCAGTAGTAGATATAACACCAACCGATCGCGTAGAAGTAACTGGCGCAGGTTTAATGCATAATGGTAGCTATACTGGGCATTACATTTCTTCTGAACAGTCTCCGCTTCTTCTAATGATGATGGGACATTACGGCTCTATTGGTAATTTTATTACAAAGCTTCCAAAAAAATATGAACCACCTTACAATATACTTGCTTATAATATTATTCGACCTAAAAATACATTAACAGTTTCGACATCTAAAGATAAAATAGAAGTCGATTTAAAAGTTAAAGTTAATGTATCTATAGATGGCATTTCTTCAATGAAATTATTAGGCGAGGATGAAATGTGGTCAATTCTTAATAAAGATCTAAATAAAAGGGTTCAAGAAGTTATTAAAGAAATTCAACTTGCTAATAGTGATGTACTAGGGATTGGTCGCTATTTAAAAGAACATCACCCTGAAAAATGGCGAAAACTTAATTGGGAAAAAGAATATCCAACAATTAAAATCAAACCTAAAGTGGTTGTAACCATATTAAATACAGGTACAATTGGTAAAGAAAACCAGTTTGAAGAATAATAAAATAAAGAATACTCACCGATTGGCGAGTCTTTAGGCGAAGACAAAGACGTAGTTGCACTTAAAATTAATTCCTAAAATTGGCAACTACGCCAAGTTTTCTTCTCTGCTGTCAATTTATACTTTATTAATATTTAAAAAAGATAGTGAAGTCAGTTCAAAATCCTGTCTCCACTATCTTTTTTATATGGTATTTTTAAACTGTTTTTTTAATTTCTCAATAAATTCTCTTGCCAATGGTGATAAACTTTTCGATTGTAAATGAATGAGCCAAAAGTCAACGTAGAACGTATCTTCTTCCTTTAAGGGAATTATTTTAATATCTCCACTTAAAATCATTGGCCGATTTCGAATCGAAAATTCATGCAAATACAAAATTGCTTGGCTCTCTTTTACTAACTCAAAAAGTAAGCTACTTCTATTTGTTTTAAGAACAACATTGTTTGAATTCATTTTTGAAATTTTTTCTAGCGTTTTATAGTCAGAGTTTTTATACATAACTATTTTTGCAGTTTTTAATTCACTTGGAGACACAGAATCATAAGTATAAAATGGTGATTTCTTACCGACTGCAATACACATATGTCCTTTATGTAAATGCTCATATTCAATGAATCTTTCTTTTTTTAACTCTTCGTTTGTAGCAGGAATAAGTGCAAAATCATAATCTTGATTAAGAAAATTTTGAATAATACTGGCAGGATTTTCTTCAACAACTTCAAATGTAACTTCATAAGGTTCTTCATTAAACATTACCATTGTTTCTTGAATCATATATGTAAATGTAGGAGCGGTTAGTATTTTCAAATGAGTTTCACTTTTATTTTTAATATCAAAAATTTCTTTATTAAGCTCTTTAATTGTGCTCAATAGAGTAATTGCCTTAGAAATAACAATTCTCCCTTCAAAAGTTGGAGTAACCCCTTGTTTTGATCTGTTAAAAATTTTTATTCCAAGTTCATTTTCTAACTGAGTAATGGACTGGCTCATGCCAGAAGGTGAGATAAATAATTTTTCAGCAGCCTTCGTAATTGACTTTTCCTTTGCTGCATATACGATATGTTCCATTTGTTCGAAATTCATGATTCCCCACTCTCTCTGTAAGACCAGATATCATTAATTGATTTTAGATTATTTTCAAAATAAATGTATCATTCTTAGTATTATCTTGTTCTATTCTCACATACTTAAGTTTACAAGAAAATTAAAAGAGAAGCCAAATTATTGGCTTCTCTTTCTAATATCTTACTTTAATCCTAATTGAGTTAAAACATTATCTAAAGTTACACCTTTATAAGAAGTCTTAGCTTTAGGCGGATTTGGTACCGAACTATTTTGTGAACCAAAGTTTTTTACAACGTAATCCATATCCTTTTTGTCTACTACACCATCGAAGTTCAAATCAGAACCTGAGTGGCTCTTACCCCAATAAGTTTGTAAATTTAATGCATCTAAAATATCAATAACATTATCTTTATTTGTATCCCCAGCTTTTGTATAAGGTATGCCAAATTGTAATCTTCTGCCCAGTTGTTCTCCTCGAACTTCATCTGACATTACAAATTGCTTATACACTGTAAAATGACCTGGAGCATCTATTTTTATTGTATAAGGTTTTGTATCAACATTCAGTGGTTGTGCGATATAATTTCCATTTTTAGTTACAAAGTAAGCATCCACAACATCTTTTCCATCATATGAAGTAACAGTTACTTTAGCACCAATTTTTTGCTGATCTAATTTGAAGTTCGTCCCACCAGTAGCAGGATCAAGCGCTCCTTCTAATTTCATTTGACTCTCAAATCGAGAATAAGTTTTCTTTAAATTCATTGTTTCCATATAACTGTACACTTTATTTGTTACTACATTTGATTGATCAGTCATCGATCCAGTAAATTCCATGCCATACGCGTATGCTGGGAAATCAGTCAAATATTCTTTATTAGTTACTAAGTCGAAATTGACTAATTTCATATCTTCTGGTAAAGGTGTATTACCTAAATAGTTAAACGTAATTGTATAATTTGTAAAGTATTGTGAAGTTTCTGATGTAACAGATACTTGTGCATCACCGTATTGCTTTACGGCATCACTTACAACGACATTTTTAATCGTTCCTAAGTCTCTATTATCTTCCCTTAAGATCGGAACTATAATCTTCGCGGTTTTTAAATTTTTCATATTATTTGAGCGAAGAGAATAATTAATTGTATCTCCAGTCGAAGCTGTTTTTTTATTTGCTTTTAAGTAATAATATGGATAGGTTTCAGGAACAAACACTGGTTTTAAAAATGCTTGAGCATTTGATGTAAAGTTACTTGCAGCATCATTTGCATAAAACGATGTTTTATAAGGAAATATCCCCTTTAGTACTTGTATTTGATCTTTGTAGTCTCCATTTTTATCTGTGTTTATTGGAGGATATGGATTACCCTTATAGTTATATACACGAACTTGATTGCTAGACTGATCAATTGGAATTCCTGCTCGATTTGCATCTGCTACTTCAGGATCATAAACATTGATATTAAAGTCATACAAAAATTGTCCTTTTGAATCAAATTGACTGTCTTTATACTCAATAACTTTTTGATCTAATGAATCAAAGCTTGAAGTCATCGTTGGTTGGCCTTTTTCATAAATGAAATCAGCTGATTTAGAGAATGTTTTACCTTGATCATTTGTACCAATCATTCTTAATT
Organism: Gottfriedia sp. NPDC056225; assembly: GCF_042267765.1. NCBI lineage: Bacteria > Bacillati > Bacillota > Bacilli > Caryophanales > Bacillaceae > Gottfriedia > Gottfriedia sp. NPDC056225. Next base: position 140,308 of record NZ_JBHJTJ010000009.1, read on the forward strand.
TATAGTGTCCTGTTTTCGCTAGTACAGGGAAATCACTAATAGGATTTTTTGAATCACCAGTGAACGGGTAATAATACCCATTAAAGCCATTTGGTACTCCAGAAACTATATTTTCAGGTAAACCACGCGTATCATATGATGCAAGCCAACCTACATCTTCACCAGTGTCTGCATCTTGGACTACGAAATCGATCGTTCTCATATGAGATTTTAATGATGTTTTAAAATTCATTGATGTTTGTGCTCTATCTGGTACAGCCGTATCACCTGAATACATAGGATTAATGATTGTAAGTGTATCAATCCCCTCATTTACTACTCGTCCACCAAATGGAATTTGATAAGTTTCAGTCGGATCAGCAGCATTTGTAAAAACGATATATCCTTCATATGTGCCTTTTTCTGCTGTTTTAGGAATAGTTAAATTAAACTTAATATTCTTTGAGCTAATTCCACTTAATTTAACTGAAGTTGGTCCAGTTAATGTTACATTATTTTTAGCAGCATCTAATGATCCTCTTAAACCAGTTTGGAATTTAACATTTACATTAAATGTTTTCGCTTTTTCACTTCTATTTTTCAATGTAACAGTTCGGTCATCAGTAATATCTTGGTCATTAAATCCAAATGAACCGAAGCTAATGCCACCTGTTAATTCTTTAATCGTTTTTAATTTACCTTTATCATTTATTGTCGGAGTTTTATCATTAACTTGTAGTTCCACATTTGAGTGGATAGCTTCATAAGCATCAACTCGTCCGCTTCCAATTTCAAACACACTGTAATTTTTTGATAAAGAATCAGCTGTGTTCATTAAGATTGATTTTACATCAGCTGGTTGCAAATCTTTGTTCGACTGTAATAACAATGCAGATACCCCAGCAACATAAGGTGTTGCCATTGAAGTTCCAGATAAGCGTTCATATGCATATTTATAATCTTCTGGTTTTGAACCATCTACTGTTTTATTGTTTACATAAAACGGAACAGTAGACATAATCGAAACACCAGGTGCTGTAACTTCTGGTTTAATATCATAGTTTACACGAGAAGGACCTCTTGAACTGAACGCAGCTAATTCATCGCTAGTTGAATGGATTATTGAATAGTCCCCAAACGAGAAGTTTGCATTACCTCCTTGAAGCGCTGCTAAAATTTGTTTCCCATCACTGTTTGATACTGTAAACGATGGAATTGCATCGACGGATTCACCTAAAAATGCATTAATTGGGCCTTCAGCTTGGTTTAGCTCATCGTTATACATAATGACTCCGACTGCGCCTCTTGCTTTTGCATTTTTAATTTTATCAATTAATGCATTCGTTCCACGCTTAATTAATGCAATATTTCCATTTAGATCCTTGCCGGTAAAATCAGCTGTTGTTCTAGCTAGACCTACGTCTACTAATTTGAATGTTTTTCCTTTTAATTGAGTTAAATCATCAGAGTAATTTCTTGCTAACTGCCTTAACGTGTAATTTGTACCATTTTGCACACCTGCATATTGATATGCATTAAGTGAAATTGATGATGCACCAACTGTTAACGCTAATGCAGAAGCACCTGGTGATCCTAATGTATACATTTGATCTCCGGAATTACCCGCAGCAACAACTGTTGTCACACCACTTAAAACAGCATTGTTTATACCAATTGATGTCGCATAAAGTGGATCATTTAACGAGTTGCCTAATGACAGATTAAGAACATCCATCCCATCCTTCACTGCTCGATCTATCCCAGCCATGATCGCATCAGTTGTTCCGCTTCCATATGGACCTAAAACACGGTAAGAGTAAAGAGCCGCTTCTGGTGCTGCACCAAGCATTTTGTATTCGCTATCCGCTTTACCACGACCACCGATAATACCAGCAACATGTGTACCATGTTCTGTATAATAAGTAGTTCCACTACTAGAATTAGTTTCTGGTTGTCCTGATTTCTTCCAATCAGCATAGGTTGTTTCCATTGGATCATTATCATTGTCGACGAAATCATATCCGCCCTTATAAGCATCCTTTAAATCTGGATGATTATAATCCATACCCGTATCCAGAATACCTACTTTAATACCTTTACCTGTGAATCCTTCTGCATGTAAGCGATCTAAACCATCATAAGGCGTGTAGTTTCCAACTTTTGCTTCATCAGCTTTTAATTGTTCGTTATCATCTGTAGTTGGTGGTTCAACTGAAAACGTTTCATTGCTCCAAACTGTTTTAACTGCTTTAGATTTTAATAGATTTTTTATTTGATTAGCTGGTAGGTTCATAGAAACACCATTAAAAGCATTTTTATATGAACGAGTAATCTTATAATCTACCTTCTTATTATTGTCATCAATTAATAGTTGATCTACATCTTGATTAAACGTTTGATGATCTTGATCAATTAATTTTGTAGATTCATCTGTCGTTAACGTTTGCCCTTCAAGACTCGCTTGAAGCTGAGCAACTTTTGTAGGCTGATTTGCAAATTGTACGATGACTGATGTTTGTTCAGTAGACGTTTGATCAATATCAGCCGGAATTTGTAGACCTATTTCTTCATTAGCTGAAAGCTGGTTAAGTGCATCTCTTTGTTGTGGAGTTAAGTTTGCAAGAATATCTTCAGTCTTTGAATAGCCTGCAGCTTTTGTAAGATCTAAATGCCCAATAGATCCCAAAATAAAACTAGATGATAGAGCAACTAAAGATAAGCTTTTAACAATTTTACGATTGTAAGACTTTTTCCCCATTTTCATCCTCCATACCCCTGTTTATTACATATGTTAGTGTTCATGAATAACGATACGATAATTTAATTGTGAAGCACTGCATTAGCTCTCAATAAATCTTGTACGATTTCATTACAAACTATCTATGTTATTACTATTATTAAAGAAATGGGGACTGGAAGTAAATTGGGGAAATTTGAAATATTTTCCTTATTACAATTGTCATATTCGTATTTTCTATTTTCAAAATAAATGTCAAACACTCTCGTTTATTGTAGAAAAATTTGATTGCATTAATACATTCTTAATTTTTTTAATGTAATTTGTAGAATTTTGTTACCAAAAATAAACTTGCATTTGGGGGAAAAATAAAAATATCATTATATAACATAGATAATATACGAATTTCTCATTTTATTTTTTTTCAGAATACTACATTTATCCTATATTCTTCCTTTAAACTTCGTAAGTAAAAATTCTTAATTGTTGAATACACACTTAAAAAAATGTACTTTTTATATATTACAAATCGTGTTCTAAGCTCACATACTAAAGTCTCCTAAATAAAGTAAACTCGCTGATAGACGAGCCTTTAGGCAAAGTCAGAGGCATAGTTGTACTTTTTCTTTATACCTAAAATTGGTAGAGCGTCGAGTTTTCTCCTCCGCTGAGAAATTATACTTTCTTAAAATTTAAAAAAGATCGTGTAGTCAGTTGAAAATACTACCTCCACGATCTTTTTTAATTACTATTATTAAACTGTTTTTTTAATTTCTCAATAAATTCTCTTGCCAATGGTGATAAACTTTTCGATTGTAAATGTATTAGCCAAAAGTCAACGTCGAAAGTAGTCTTTTCCTTTAAAGGAATGATTTTAATGTCTCCACTTAGAATCATTGGCCGATTTCGAATCGTAAATTCATGCAAATACGAAATTGCTTTGCTCTCTTTTACTAACTCAAAAAGTAAGCTACTTCTATTTGTTTTAAGAACAACATTGTTTGAACTCATTTTTGAAATTTTTTCTAGTGCTTTATAGTCAGAGTTTTTGTACATAACTATTTTGGCATTTTTCAATTCACTAGGAGATACAGAATCATAAGTATAAAATGGTGATTTCTTACCGACTGCAATACACATATGTCCTTTATGTAAATGCTCATATTCAATAAATCTTTCTTTTTTTAATTCTTCGTATGTAGCAGGAATAAGTGCAAAATTATAATCTTGTTTTATAAAATTTTGGATAATATTAGCTGGATTTTCTTCAACTAATTCAAATGAAAGATCATTTTGTTCGTCATTAAACTTTATCATTGTTTCTTGAAGTAGATAAGCAAAAGTAGGTGCAGTTAAGATTTTTAAATGAGTCTCACTTCTATTTTTAATATCGTATATTTCCTTATTAAGCTCCTTAATCGTGCTTAATAATGTCATTGCCTTTGAAATGACCATTTTCCCTTCAAAAGTTGGTGTTACACCTTGTTTTGATCGATTAAATATTTTTATTCCAAGCTCATTTTCTAACTGGGTAATGGATTGACTCATTCCAGAAGGAGATATAAATAATTTTTCTGCAGCTTTCGTAATTGACATTTCTTTTTCTGCATAAACAATATGTTCCATTTGATCAAAATTCATTTTTACAATTTCTCCTTAAGAAAACTAAATCTACTATTTTTGGGGATTTCAATTTTACATTAACGTTTTTAAAAAAATCAATTATTTCTTATTATTAACTTATTAAGTATCTACAAGGGTATCAATAGGCGAATAATTTTTATAGACCTATTGGCGAATAAATCTAAATATTTTATACATTTACCTTTTATATACATTAAAAAATAAGACAAGAATACCACCTAAATCGTATTCTTGTCTTCTATTATTTTTAAGGGAAAGTTTTTAAATTGAAAAAAGCTGGTTAAATCGTTTTTCTATCAAAAAGGGTGCTTAATCCATCTTCTTAATTTCAAAAACACCCTTTTTGACTTTGTTAGTAAGCGTAATTAGAACTGCTTATTATTTCATTTTTTATAGCTTGATAGACATAATACTTGTCCAGTCACCATAGATTTTTTGTGACCCAACCATTTTGTAAGAACGGATTTTATAATAGTATGTTTTACCTTTACTTAATCCTTTGTTCGTGTAATTAGTTGTTGTCACGCTAGTTAAGTGAGAATATGATCCTGTTTTTGAAGTTGATTTAACAATTTCATATCCTGTTGCACCTGATACTTTTGACCAAGTTAATTTCACAGAATCTTTTCCAGCTTTCGTTAATTTCGCATTTGATGGTTTAGCAGGAATTGCTACCCATTTCGCGTAAATTGTTGTGTTTGCTGTAACACGATCTTTTGCAAAGTTCCAAGCTACTTTACCTGCAGCATCTTTGTACCATCCAAGGAATACATAGCCTTTTCTTGTTGGTGACTTCGGTTGGCTAATCGTCCCATTGTATATTGCTGTTTTGGAAGTAACTGAACTTCCTCCATTACTGTTAAATTTAACAGTATACGTACTAATGTTCCATTTTGCATAAAGTGTTATATTACCTGTAAGTGTGACAGAATTCCCTACTGGCGTTTTTAATGAAGCATCTTTATACCATCCAGCAAATGTATAACCTGTTTTTGTTGGTTTTGGTAAATTAATGATGCTATTGTAATTCGCAGTTTGAGCAGGAACTGTAGAACCACCATTGCTTACATAACTTACTTTATACGAATTTATTTTCCACTTCGCATATAACGTAGTGTCGTTTGTCACTTTATCTTTCGCAAAGTTCCAAGCAACATTACCTGCAGCATCCTCGTACCATCCAACGAATGTGTAACCAGTTCTAGTTGTTGTCGGTGCAGTGATACCAGTGTTATAATTTGCCGTTTTGTCAGCTACTTCGCTTCCACCATTACTATTAAAGTGAACTGTATAAGAGTTAACATTCCACTTAGCATACAGAACCATGTCACCAGATACTTTGTCAGTTCCAAAGTTCCATGGTGTTTTTAATTCTGCATCTTTATACCAACCAGCGAATGTGTAGCCTGTTCTTGTTGGTTTTGTTTCATCAATTAATGAATTGTATTCAGCTTTTACTGAAACTACAAGTCCAGCATCTTGCGTGTCATAGATGACAGTGTATTTTGCTGGTTTCCATGTTCCGTAAAGTGTTTTTACAGAGTAAATTGAATTTGTGAAATCCCAAGGGATTGTACGATCTGCATCAGCGTACCAAGTCAACTCATAGCCATGAACAGTTGGTGCTGTAATTCTGCGTGCTACAATTTGATCTTTTGTTCCAGATTTTACTTCAGTTGGAGCATCACCTGGAAGGACGAAATGCACATTATATCCATTTCCTACTTTTTGAACTACTGTCACATCAGCATAGTCAGTAGCATTAATCGTAATTGTATAATCTCTCGTTCTTGTGAACAAGCTCTTATCTAGGGTAATCGTACGTTTAACTTTGTCCACACTGTATTTTGATCCATCTACCGCACTACCATTTAGTTTAATGCTTGTAATCTCATTTGCCCATTCATTATCACTGAACTCTAGCACCATATCGTTCCCTAGTACATTATCCGTTGTATCTGCTGTCACAACAGAACCAGCTAACGCATATTTCGCATAAAGTGTGATTGGTTTTGTTACAATCGTATCAAAATCATATGGCATTGTTAGATTTTGATCTGTATACCAACCATAGAACTTGTAGCCAACTTTTGTTGGATCAACTGGTTTTGTCGCATTTCTGTCTACGATTTGAGCTGGAACTGGATCTCCACCATTTGATGCAAAAGTTACCGTATAACCGACAACTTGATCTGTTACTACAACATCTTTATAACCTTCTGATACAATCGTTACATTGAACTTTTGTCCAGCTGTGAAAAGATTTGCTTTAAGTGTAATATTATTATTTGAGATCGTGTAATCATTATTTAGAACTAATGTTTTAGAGCCGATTTGCACAGCCTTAATATTGTTTTTCCATGTGCCATCATCAGTAAATGGTAATGTAATATCACTACCTACAATGTTTCCAGCAACGTCTTTATTTACCGTTGGTGGTACTTTCATCCAACATAGATAGAAAGTAGTGTTATCTGTAAGCACTTTAGGATTTGTTGTAATATCAGACTTCTTATCACTTGAATTAGCTGCATCCAAATATAGGTCATTACTGATCGTTAAATTTCCATTTGTTACATGTGTTGAAGCTGCATTCATATTTAGCGCATTTGTTTTTCCATTGACGATCATATCGGCAAGATATGTGTCAGTTGCATTCTTTAATGTACCGCCGTTTAAATCAATATGACGTCTATATCCAAGTTGTACACCTGGTATTGTGACAATTTCGCCTGTTGTCGATGTTACAGTTAAATCATACCCTTTGACCGCTCCAATATTTCCAAGGGACGGCATTTCACTGAATGCAAACTTTTCTCCTAACTTGGTTTGACCTGCTTTAACAGCTTGTTCATGTGTAGCTGTTGTAAAGGATAGAACTCCGTTATTTCCATTAGACGACAAGCTATAAGTACTTGGGTCTAATGTATACTGTGTTGGTGTCGATTCAGTTGAGCCATCGCTCTTGAACTGATAAAATTTCGCTTCAATTTTTGCAATTTTATCTTTACTAGTTAACCAAGAAACATTCGTTAAATAATCTGGGATGTTGATTTTTAAATCACCTTCACCAAGTACCCATCCTTTTCCAGTTATTGCTGAGTTACTTCCGTCAAATTTTAATCCGTTCGGGTTCGCTTTATCAACTGGTGAATAACTTTGAGTCGTATTCATTTGCCATTTTGCATAAACAGTTTTGTCCTGGGTTAAAACAGCTGATGGATCCCACTGCGTTATACCTTGTGGCTCGTTATACCAACCAAGGAATTTATAACCAGGTTTCGTTGGTGCAGGTGTGTTGGTTGAGATTAAATCACTATTCGGACCATTTGATCTACTTGAACTCGCTTTGTATCCCACTGCCATCTGGTTTAACACTGACCCACCTTGGCTGTCAAAATTAATCGTATATCCAACTGGCTGTTGACCTGTGTAAACAGGATCATATCCTGCGATGACATCTGGATAATTCGTTCCATCTGCACCTACTGAGCCAATTGTAAATCTGTATAGTTGTGGCAGATAGTTTTTTCCACTTGGGTTGACAGTCGCTGCACCATAGGTTGAAGTATTTTTCGAATCAAGAGTCGAATCTGTCATAAATGTCTTTGCATTGAACGTAATTTGACCTGGTTTACTAATGTCATAATATTTTTGATTCGAATCTGGATTGATTAAATTACTAATATCCATGCTCTTACCATTGGTAGTTGTTACAATCACCTTATTGATTCCATTTCTCCAGTTCGCATCTTCTTGGAAGCTTAATGTTAAATCCTTTCCAATATGCGCTACTGTTGGGTCAGTGATGATTGGAACTGATGGCGTCGGAATTGGTACTGCTGATACTGTTAAACTTTTAGTAACATCTTGGTATCCTGTTGCCTTCACTGTAACTGTGTAATTCGTTGCAGTCGGGAATAATGAGCCTGGGAACGTAATTTTTGATGGCATAGTTTGCTGTGCACCATTTGCATCATAATACGTATATGCCGGGTTGATTGTTACTAAATTCGTTACATCCGTTGAACCTAGCATAATTTTTGTAATTGATTTTCTCCATAATACATCATCAACAAACACCGTGCTTGTAGGAGATAGAGAGATTGTTGCCCCACTTTGCAAGTCTTGTAACTTTGGTGTTGATGCAATTGTTTGTGCTGGAGCTGTAAAATTAAGCTTTTGCATGACCTGCTGTGCCGTTTCACCTGCATTTAACGTGATTGATCCTGCATAGTCCGTTGTAAAAGTTGTATCTTTATCTACTGTTAATTGGGCAGTTGGAACAGTTAAACCTGCATCAATTGCACTTTGATTTTGCTGACCAAAGTTTTTAAAGATGAAATAGAAATCATTATAATCAATTCCATAACCTGAACCTGTAGGCTTAATCCAATAAATATCTTGATCACGGTTCGTGTTCAAGAATGCTGTTTTGTTTGCTACATTATTTGCCGGATTATTCAAATTATTTAGGTTTTTATACTGATAATAAACATCGATTTCCTTCATCAAATCTTTCATGTCGATTACGTTGTCACCGTTAACATCTCCACCTAAAAGAATTGGGAATAGACCTCGAATATCCTTTACAGTACCTGATTGATAACCGAATTTATTTTCACCAATTACAGGTGTTTTTTCATATCCTTTAAAGTGTCCTGGTACACTTGCTTCAACGGAATACGGCTTGTCACTAACATCCATCGTCAGAGCATAATAAGGATTGATAAACGTATAAGCCATCGTATTATTAAATGATGTTGGTTGATCCGTTGTAAATTTTTTACCTTTATCATCCGTAGCAGTTACCTTCGCACCTGAATCAACCGTGAATTGAGGATATTGGTTATTTACATTATTTCTTGCGAAAGATTCCGCAGCCACTTGCCCTCTAAGTACAGAGATATTCTGTCTTACATAAGGTACATTTGTTGGGAACCAAGGGACTCTTGTATCTTCACCTGACAAAGTTAAATTCGCTTGTAGTAATTGATATTCGAATTGCCCTGTTATTGGATCAGGACTGTTATAGGTCACATCTGCTTCTATAATCGGCATATCATGATCAAGTGCACCCGCTGGACCTATATTTGAAATCGTCAAATCTGTTGTTAAGCCAATTCCATAAGTTGGATGTTTATACGGTTGACCTACCGTAAGAACTTTAGTCGGATCAATACCTTTACTGATTAAATAATTTTTATACTCATCCGTAAGGCGAATATTACTGAATTCATAGACATTGTTACTATTCAGCAAAAATTTACCGCCGGTCATTCCTACTCCATACTTTGTTGTCATTGTCATTTTGAATGGTTTATTATTATCAACGACTAATTTATCTTCGTTACCTGGTCCTGCGTCTACTCCATTAGATGAAGTTAACGTAACATACGGATTTCCCTTTTTAATGAAAAAATAAGTCTGTCCGTTTACAGTTCCATCACTTTCACCTGAATAATCCTGAGGCTCAATATAAAATTCACTACCCATTTTATTTGCTACATCCTCAGCAGACACCCCAAAATGGAAGCGACCTTTCGCATCAGTATCAAAGTAAACTGTTGGGAACGAACTATCTTGGTAACCTATAACACTGTTCAAAGCTTGATCAACTGGAACTGGCGTTACGCCATCCTTAGGGCTTGGCACTGACGTTTCTCCATTGTTTTTCATCACGTCTATGTTTGAGTCATAAACTGTACCATGGAATCCTTTTATTTCTTGTCCAGGCAAGTACCCTGTAGTATCAATTTCATATATTCCACCCTTGGAGTCCTGATCCATCTTCATTGTTGGTGGTGTACCGTCAACATAGACCGTATCTTCCGCTGTGTAACGTTTTCCATCTTTACCAGTTGCGATCAACTCCAGTGAGTAAGCACCTTCTTTTAGCACTTCCACATTGTTTGAGATGCCAGAACTGTCATATGTTCCATCGTATTCCTTTGTAAATGGAAGGTAAAATCCATTAAAAAGTGTTATAAGTGGTCCATATTGAACACCTGGGATCAAATTACTACCGGTTGATAACGTGTTAGCTATACCGATATATTTTCCATCCTTGTCTTTTATGGCAATATATAAGTCGTTCATTTCGTTATTTACCGATAAATAATAAGAAGATAGATTTCCCTCTGACGCTGCTTTTATCGCTACTTGGAATTTATTAATTCCTTTTTCCGCAACTGTAATCGTAAACGGAATACGATAAGTTTCTGATGGGTCCTTTGAGTTTACAAGGTTAATATAACCTTCGTAAGTACCATCTAATGAATTTGACGGAACTGTAATTTTTGCCGTTGCTTTAACAGTGCTTCCTCCACCAACATTAATAGAGTTTACATTTTTCCCATCGACAGAAAAATCGATTTTCACATCATTTCCTGTGCCAGGACCTACTTTATTCGATCCAGCAAATTTTGATGTAATAAATGCAGTACTTACATTGAATGTTTTACTACCAGTTCCTAGATTTGAAACATTAAAGTCTTTTGAAGAAACTACATCATCAGAACCGTTCGTTGCACCTTCTCCTCTACCTTTAAAACCAAAGAACATGCTTCCAGTCAGGTTATCAACTTCATGAGCTGTTGATGCATCTGAAGGATTGTCAAAAGTAACTGTTTTATCTAAAACTTGGACTTTAACATCTGCTGCTATTGCACGAGCCGGATCAACACGTCCAGCACCTACTTGATATACGCTATAAGTCTTTGAATCTGTGTCAATACTCTTAGCTGTATTCATTAATGCCGTCTTAACATCCGCAGGTGTATAATCTGGATGTGCAGCTAAAACTAAAGCTGAGATCCCAGCAACATGTGGTGTTGCCATTGAAGTACCAGACATAATCTGATACGCAAGTTTATAATCATGAGTTTTATCGTTTTGTGGCTCCCAAATATCGTATGGAGCTGTTGAAGAAATATCAACACCAGGAGCTACAACATCAGGCTTAATTGTCCAATCTTTAACTGGACCTGTAGAACTAAAGCTTGCCAACTCATCTCCACTCTTACTAATTGGTGTATCAAGTGTAGATGGGAAAGTAATGTTAGCTGATTTAGGGTCTTTTTTAATTGCATCTGACAGAGCTTGTCCTTGTGATTGTGTCAATGAAACTGAATAAACATTATCCATACTGACACCTAAGTAGTTAGGGATATATCCTTGGCTATCTGGATCATCCGTATTATCCCAGATAATCATACCCGCTGCTCCAGCATTTTTAGCATTTGACATTTTTGTTTGTAAGTAGTCAACTCCACGCTTAACTAGAACAAGTTTACCTTTCACATCAATTCCACTATAATCTGCCACGCTTCCTAAACCTACATCGACGATTGGTAGTGATTGCCCTTTATAAGCATCGTCTGATTGTGAAAAGTCTTTACCGAATAAACGTGCTTTATAAGAAACTGAACCATTCTTAATTGTCATTGTTGCAATTTGTTCAGGTATCGTACTTGCGCCAACAGTAATTGCTAATGCTGAAGATCCTGGTGAACCAACTGTAGCTTGCCCAGGACCAGCATTACCTGCTGCAACATCACAGACAACACCTGCTAATGTAGCATTGTTAATAGCGATACTAGTTGGATAATATGGGTCATTAATATTTGCACCAAGAGAAAGATTAATCACATCCATGTGATCTTTTACTGCCAGGTCAATACCATTTAATACAGATTCTGTTGTACCATGTCCACCCGGTCCTAATACACGATAGCTATAAAGGTCTACATCTGGAGCTACCCCATTAGCCGAATAAACATCATTATTATTCGTTGTATTCGCTGCAATCGTCCCAGCAACGTGAGTTCCATGAGACGTAATATATGGCTTATAATCTGCAGGAGGTGTCCCAGAGATTACATCAGGATCCGCTCTATCCGCTAACCAATCCTCATAAGTTGTTTCCATTGGATCATGGTCATCTACGTATTTAACGTTTCCGTTTGCATCTAATCCTTCATTATTAACTAAGTCATGTCCACCTTTATAAACAGCCTTCAAATCTGGGTGATTATAATCAATACCAGTATCTAATATACCAACCTTAACCTTTTGTCCTGCACGTGGACCTGATTTAATGATACCAGTATTACCTTCAGCTTGAAGTTTATCAATACCTAAATAAGAAAGCCCACCTGTTGGCTTACCGGCAGATCTACTTGTCGCTACAGCTTGGGAAGCATTATCTGCTGGAACAGAAAATTCTACTTCCGACCAAATAGAAGCAACATCTGGATTTTCAGCAAGCTTTTCTACTTGATTTGCAGGTAGAGTTAAAGATACTCCATTAAAGGCATCTGTGAATTCACGCGTAATACCCATAGAAGTATTTACAGACTTCCCGCCAACTATTTGCGTCTTAGGCTGTCCATTCACAAAACTTTTAAATTTAGCATGAGAATCTTTAACCCTTTGTTGTGCATCAGAATATTCGTTTGCAAATGCTTGACTATTTGCAGTTGCGCTCCCTTTCGCAAGTGATTGCTTTATGATTTGGATCTTTGCTGGATCTTCTTTAAATTGAACAATTACATTAATCTTTTTTGAACCTGTTAAATCCTTTTTGTCCACATGAATTTTTTGAGCGTTATCTGCCCCAGTAAGCTTATTAATATTTGCTTTTTGTTCAGCAGTAAGGCTGTCAAGAATACGGTTTACTTCTTTTGCATTAAAAGTATTGTTCGATGAATCTTGCTGATCTGTTTTAATCTCAGCATTTAAACTTGCAAAACTTTGAGGAATCGCAACGTTTAAAAACATCGAACTCAACGCAAAGACTGAGATCATCTTTTTAGTTGGCTTCATACTCTTTCTTGATAATTTTCTCTTTTTCATGTTTTCCCCCCCATTAGATACATCATCTACTTACAATCAATTGCCAAATATTTTTACAGAAAATTCACGAATAAAAAACTATTCTTAACAATTGAATAATTAAATATTACTCCAAGAATTACTTGTCTTGTATTGGGGGAATTTAGCGTTTTTTGATTTAATTT
>NZ_JBHJTJ010000010.1:0-35595 GCF_042267765.1 Gottfriedia sp. NPDC056225
GAATAACTCATTACATTTGTCACAATTTTGTAAAATCTTAATTGGGAAATGTCAGATTTTTATGTTAATATATTTTTAAATATAATAATAATATTCAAAAAATTTAACGTTAGGAGTGGCAGTCATGAGAAAACCTTTTCGTAAAACGTTTAACCAATTAGTTAATGAGAATAAACAATCATTATTGCACAACAAAGAAGAAATTGAGAAGATTGAAAGTAAAATTGAAAAACGCCACGAATTACTATACGAAAAAAACAAAATAGACAAAGCTATTTCTTAATTTACTAAGTAATCCTTTAAAGGGGGTTACTTTTTTTGTTCACCCATGTTCTCATAGATAGCAAGTACCCCAGTTTTTAAAATCCACTCACTTCTTTCCTATATATTAATTCGCAATAAATCCTGAACTATTTAAAATAGGCGAACTCTTACAATAAATTAGACGTACTATATAGTACATTGGTCTAGAAATTGGAGGTTAAAATATGCATCATCCATTTTGGAATTCACCCCCTCACCACCACCCGCAACATCCTATGAGAAATGGCGTTCAAGGTCACGTTCAAACTGATCATCAAACGGTTATGCAAATGTTTATGAATCTTGAAAATCAAATTACTAACCTTGTAAAAGCAATCGAAGCAAATAATGAATTACTTAGACAACTTGAGCAAAAACAAAATCAAGTAGTAACATCTGGCGGTGGATCAGTCATTGTTAGGATGTAGTGGCAATGGCTTGTAAAATAGAAGAACTATAAAAGGAGGTGTTCAAAAAGTCAGAGTAACTGACAACTGAATCCTCTTTTTTTTATTGGAAAAAAACCAAAATACACGGTTGAAATAGAAAGAAATTGTTAACCTTTTGATGATTAACGTCACGCGAAAAACATATCAGAGGGTATATTAGCGAAGTTTTTCATTTGTAGTTGAAAATATTTTTCTTTGGATAGCGATATACAACTATTTATCCACTTTTTAAACTAATTCGAAGGAAATCTAAGGATATCTCCTAGTTTTTCATTCGAAAGTATCTGCTTATAAACGAAAATAGGCTGTAATCCCCTAACCAGTATGGGTAAGTTCTTATTTTAATTGCGATTCTCCTTTTTTATTTGCGTTACACCGTTTTTATTTGTGATTCTCCATTTTTATTTATGTTATGCCGTTTTATTTGCAATTCTACCTTTTTAATTGCGTTGCCTCATTTTTATTTACCGATCCACCTCTTTATTCCCATGCTCTACTTCTAATTCCCCTAACCAATCTAACTCCCGATTCCCAACAATAAAAAAGAAGGCTCCCTAAAAAATTAGGGACACCTTCATTTTACAGCCATATTAAGAGTTAACTAATACCGCTTTAAATTCTTCAGTTAATAATGGTAAAACATCGAATAAGTCACCAACGATTCCATAATCAGCTACTTTAAAGATATTAGCTTCTGGATCTTTGTTAATTGCAACGATTACTTTAGAGTTAGACATACCAGCTAAATGTTGAATTGCTCCTGAGATACCACATGCGATGTATAAATCAGGCGTTACAACTTTACCAGTTTGGCCAATTTGTAAAGAGTAATCACAGTAGTTAGCATCACATGCGCCACGAGATGCACCTACAGCAGCTCCTAATACTGTTGCTAATTCTTTTAATGGGTTAAATCCATCTTCACTCTTAACTCCACGACCACCAGCAACAATAATTTTAGCTTCAGAAAGGTCTACACCTTCACTTGCTTTGCGTACAACATCTTTTACGATTGAACGTAAGTCTTTAATTTCAACTGAAACAGTTGCCACATCACCACTACGAGTAGCGTCTTTTTCTAATGCTGTAATATTGTTTGGACGAATTGTTGCAAAAATAAATGGATCTACCATAACTTTTTTCTCGAATGCTTTACCTGAGTAAATTGGACGAGTGAAAACGATATTTCCACCTGCTACTTCAATTGTTGTAACATCTGAAATTAGTCCGCTTTGTAAGCGAGCAGCAAGCTTTGGTGATAAATCTTTTCCTAAAGCTGTATGGCCAAATACAAGACCTTCTGGCTTTTCTTGGTCAATAACAGCTAATAATGCTTGAGAATATCCGTCAGAAGTATATGATGCTAATTTTTCATCTTCTACAACGATCGCACGGTCTGCACCGTATTGAATCATTTCAGTAGCTAATGCACTTACTGATTTACCTACTAATACAGCAACTACTTCTCCGCCCTCAGCAACTGTTTTAGCAGCACCTACTGCCTCAAATGAAACATTTCGTAATGATCCTTCACGAACTTCGCCTAATACTAATACTTTACGTGACATGTTATTTCCCTCCAAAATTTTCGATTACGATATTAATCTATTAGTCTGTTCCAATATTCAATTAAATTAAATTACTTTTGCCTCAGAACGTAATAATGAAACTAGTTCTTTCACTTGGTCTTGTAATTCACCAGCTAAAACTTTACCGCCTTCTTTTTTCGCAGGAAGGTAAATTTCAATCGTTTTTGTTTTTGCTTCAACATCATCTTCTTCTAGATCTAAATCATCTAATTCTAACTCGTCTAAAGGTTTTTTCTTAGCTTTCATGATCCCTGGTAAAGATGGGTATCTTGGCTCGTTTAAACCTTGTTGAGCAGTAATTAATAATGGTAAAGATGTTTCAATGATTTCTGTGTCGCCTTCTACATCACGTTCGATTGTAGCTGTTGTACCATTAATTTCGATTTTTGTAATTGTCGTTACGTAAGGAATGTTTAATAATTCGGAAACGCGTGGACCTACTTGACCAGTACCACCATCAATTGCTACATTACCAGCTAAGATAATTGAAGGGTCTTTATCCTCTAAGTATTTTGCAATTAGTTTAGATGTTGTATATTGATCAGCATTTGTAACATCATCTTCAACGTTAATTAACACGGCTTTATCAGCACCCATTGCTAGTGCTGTACGTAGTTCTTTTTCGCTATCTTCGTTACCAACTGTTACTACTGTTACTTCGCCGCCATGAGCATCACGGATTTGAATTGCTTCTTCAACTGCATACTCATCATAAGGATTTATAATAAATTCAGCGCCATCCTCTTGGATTACACCATTTGAAATTGTAATTTTCTCTTCAGTATCGAATGTTCTTTTTAATAGTACATAAATGTTCATTGTTATGCCCTCCTAGGAATTGTAACTACATCTATTTTTTAAAAATATTAAACTACTTATTTATTAAACACTGGTTTCCTTTTTTCTAAAAATGCCGATATACCCTCTTTTGCATTTTCAGATGTAAAAATTTCTCCAAATAATTTAGACTCTTCTTCAACCGCTTCATGATATGATTCAGTTCTTGTTGAAGATAGTAGTTGTAGAACATATTCAATTGATTGCATACTTTTTCTTGCTATTTTAGCAGCCAAGGCTGTCGCTTCTTCTAATAAACTATCTTCTGGAACTACAATTGTAGCTAATCCAATTTTACCAGCTTCAACACCAGAAATTGGTTCAGAAGTAGCAAGCATTACTAATGCTTTATCTTTTCCAATATAACGAGGTAATCGTTGTGTACCAGCAAAACCAGGAATGATTCCTAAGTTTAATTCAGGTAAACCAAGTTTTGCATTTTCTGCAACAACTCGGATATGGCAGCTCATAGCAAATTCTAATCCGCCACCTAATGCAGCTCCATGAATTGCTGCGATAATTGGCTTAGAATAATTTTCAACACGATCAAATACTAATTGACCCCTTCTAGCAACAGCAGCTGCAGCTTCTGCATTTTTGAATGAAGTAAACTCTTTTATATCTGCACCTGCAGAGAAAAATTTACCTTCTCCATGGACAACTAAAACGCTTACATCATTGTTATTATCTAATTCATCTAAAATCTTAACTAAATCAGCAAATACTACCGAAGACATAGCATTTGCTGGTGGATGTTGAATTGTTAGAAATGCAATACCGTCGGATATTTTACATTGAATTAAACTCACAACTATTCCTCCTTATTTTTGAAGTGCACTAGAACGTTAATTTTGGTACCCGCATCCTCTTATTAATAATTGGTGCACTTTTTCGGCTTTTGACTCTAGATCTTGCTTTTGACCTGTCATTACCCAATGAGTCATCACTTCATCAATCGTCCCAAAAATCATTTGTCTAGCTGTACGTATATCTAATTGCTTGTCAAACAAACCGCTATTTACCCCATCAATTAAAATAGAATCTATAATATGGAGATACTCTTTCAGTACCTCGTTTATTTTTAATCTAAGGTCAATATTTGTTTGTCTTACTTCCAATTGCATAACGATTGCTAAATGTGAATCTTTAGACATTTCATAAAAGTGAGTTTTCACCAACATTAATAATTTCGATATCGAATCGGGTTTACCTTCAATTTTTTCACGAATTTTTTCAGTAAAATTTCCCATCTTCTCTTCGAACAACGAAATTAGGATTGATTCTTTATTTTTAAAATATAAATAGATCGTTCCATCAGCTACTCCAGCCTGCTTTGCAATTTTAGAAACTTGCGCTTGGTGGTAACCATTTTCAGCAATTACAACAACTGCAGCATCAATTATTTGTTTATATTTTGGTTTATCTCTTTTCATCTTTATATACCCCTTCATACAGTGAATGAACAATCATTCATATTCTCATAATACAAATTTATCAGAAAATTGTCAATTGTCCTTTAATAATTTATTCCTTATAAATCAAAGGTATTTATAAATAAATTCAATTGAGGGATGTTCTGTTGATCATCCCTCAATTGAATTTATATTAAATTTTCATCAGAATCTTCTGTTTTATTATTCTTTTGCTCTTCTTCTTCAAGCAATGTTCTTCTTAATATTTTACCAATCATCGTCTTCGGTAATTCTGTTCTAAATTCATAAACTCGCGGAACTTTGTATGCTGCTAAATATTTTCGGCAAAAATCATCTAATTCATCCTCAGTTACCGATTTACCATCTTTTAATACAACATACGCTTTAACTGTTTCTCCACGATAGTCATCTGGAATTCCAACTACGACTGCTTCTTTAATAGCCTCATGTTCATACAATACTTCCTCTATATCTCTAGGATAAACATTAAATCCTCCTGCGTTAATCATATCTTTCTTACGATCAACAATATAAAAGAAGCCTTCCTCATCCATATAACCTAAATCACCTGTATATAACCATCCATCTTTTAAAGTGGCAGCAGTTTCTTCAGGACGATTCCAATAGCCTTTCATAACTTGTGGTCCTGAAACGATTAATTCACCAATTTCACGTGGAGGTAGCTCTTCTCCTGTTTCTAGGGAAACGATTTTAGCATCTGTACTTGGCCAAGGAACGCCAATACTCCCAGTCACTCGTTTATCCCAAAGGAAATTACTATGTGTCACTGGAGAAGCCTCTGATAATCCGTAGCCCTCAACTAATTTCCCACCTGTCACCTTTTCAAACTGCTCTTGAACTTCTACAGGTAATGCTGCAGATCCGCTTAAGCACGCATGAATACATGAAATATCATTCTTCTTTAATTCTGGATGATTTAATAGTGCAATATACATGGTTGGTGCACCTGGAAACAATGTAGGACGGTATTTATTTATCGCTTCAAGCATTTGAGTTGCATCAAATCTTGGAACGATTATCATTTCATATGCACACATTATCGATAAATTCATACAAGTAGTCATTCCATATACGTGGAAGAATGGCAAGACAGTTAAAATTTTCTCTTGGCCCTTCTTGCTTTTATATAACCATTTTTCGGCCATTAATGTATTAGATGCTAAGTTTTTATGCGTAAGCATTACACCTTTTGGAAAGCCGGTCGTTCCACCTGTATATTGTAGTATTGCTATATCTTCTACATTACTATTTGTAGGTACATGTTCAATTGGTGCAGATATGTTCATTATAAAATTAAATTGATGAATTGAATGATCTTTAGGTATCTCCGGAGCCTTTGGTTGTTTTGAAAAAGGATATAATATCCTTTTAATAAACGGTAAATAGTCTTTAATCCCAGTAACAAAAATATGTTGAAGCTTTGTAGTTTTTTTTACTTCGCATACTCTATTAATCAATAAATCTAAACAAATAATAGCAGTTGCACCACTATCATTCATTTGATATTCAAGCTCACGTTCAGTATAGAGCGGATTTGTTTGGACAATTATTGCTTCAGCAAATAGAATTCCATAATAAGCAATCACTGCTTGTGGACAATTTGGAAGCATGATTGCAACTCGATCACCTTTTTTAATTCCTAAATTCCTTAAAAAATTTGCAAATCTTAAAGACTGAATATAAATTTCGTTAAAAGTCATCGATTTCCCGAGAAAATTAAGCGCTTTCTTAGTTGGATATTTCGAAGCTGTCTGCTTTAAATAGTTTGGTAGTATTTCAAAGTGATCATCTAATGCTGTTGGTATTTGCTCTGGATACTGACTCACCCAAGGCTTTACACTTAGTTCCTCCATACCATTCACCACCAGTATTTTAAAAGTATGTTCATACTAAAATTAGTATATGTTACAAATTTCAGCTATACAATCAAAATATTAAGAATATTTAATCACTAGTTTTTTCTTATTTTTTATTAAATTATTTAACTAGTTGGTCAAGCAGTGTTTCATTATCATAGTAAAAACCTGATTCTAGATCAGTGCGATTAATTAATAACCCAAAATTATAATTGTCATAATTCTCAAGTGTTAACGATTTAACTTTTCCCTCTGGCGATAAGCCTTTTACAAGTTTCCAAACAAATGCATATTGCGAGTCAATATCAGTAGTCGCTAAATGAAAAATCCCTTTTAGATCATTTGCGATAATTTGTCTTACTTGGCTTGCTATTCCTGTATCAATTGCATGATTTAAATATATATTGTCGTAGGCTTCAATCTCTTGCCCATTTTCTATTTTATTCTTTATTTCTTTTAACCTCGGAGATTGTTTTCCCCAAACCATTGGTAATCTTAAAATTACTCCACGCATTCCAAGCTCGTTCTTAATAAGCTCTTCACACTTTATTTTAAATTGCCCATAATCCGACTCGGCAATAGGAGGATCAGTCTCAGCATGATGCCTTGTTACGTCTCCATCAAAAACATTCGTTGTAGAACAAAATAAAAATCTAGTCGATGTTGATTTTACCTTTTCTACAATTCTAGCATGAGCTTCGAATTGAACAGTAAAATCACCTCGTAAACAAGAAACGATTATATCCGGGCAAATACGATCAATCCAATTCAAAATCTTCTCTGAATCATTGATTTCCCATTGTATTTGATGATTAGCTGTTAATTCTAATTCCGTTTGATTAAATGTTCCATACACATCATGATCAGGAGATAATTCTTTTATTAAAGCCTTCCCAACTAGTCCACTAGCACCTAAAATTAATATTTTCATTGTCTCTCTCCTTTTTACAAAATATTTAATAAACTTATGCTATATTGAATGTATCACAAAAAAACTCATTATTAAAAATGTTTATTAGTAAAATGACTTTTATGATAACGGGGAGTGAAGAATAGATGAAAACAAAGGTTCTTTTAAACAACCGTATTGTTGATTTAAAGTCTGCAAATGTAAATATATTAGATCGAGGTTATCAATTTGGAGATGGTGTTTACGAAGTCATTCGTTTTTTCAATAAGTCTTATTTTGAACTCGATGCCCATTTAATTCGTTTAAAGGATAGCTGTGAAAAAATACTAATCCCCTTTAAAATGCATCTAAAAAAGCTTGAAAGTGATTTAGTTTATTTAATGAACACTTGTGATTATGATAATGGCTATGTTTATATTCAAATTAGTAGAGGTGTAATGAACCGTAATCATATTTATCAAGAAGAAGCTAATTTAAAACCTCAATTAATTGCCTATACAGTTAGAGAAGATCAAAGACCATTACAACAAATGGAAAAAGGAATTACTGCTTATGTAACTAATGACATTAGGTGGCTCCGCTGTGATATTAAAAGTTTAAATTTATTAGGCAGCGTTTTAGTAAAAAATGAAGCTTATTCTAAGGGAGCAAAAGAAGCTATATTGCATAGAGATGGAATAATTACTGAGGGTTCAGCAACAAATGTCTTTATCGTAAAAAACTCAACTCTTTATACACATCCTGCAAATCATTTAATTCTTAATGGTATTACCCGAAAAGTAGTACTTGAAATTGCAAAAAAAGAAAATATAGAAGTAAAGGAAGATCCATTTTCAATCGATGATCTCTTAAATGCAGATGAGGCTTTTACAACTGCATCCGTTTCCGATATTTTACCTGTTACTTCAGTTTTAATCGATGAAAAGTCTTATTCTATTGGTTTAGGTAAGCGTGGAGAAATTACTAAGAGAATACAAGACTCCTATACTAATTTAATTGAGAAAATACCACAGGATCAGTCAACTAACTAGTAGATAATCTAATCGTCCCCTATTGTTTATTTTAGATAACAATAGAGGGGCGTTTTCTTTAGTTGTAATTCGATTAATGTAATATATAGTAATGTTCACATATAAACTGTTAATACTATATGGTCATTGTTGCAAAATTACATGAGAAAAAAAACGATTTACATGTTTAGAAAGTAAATGTGTAAAAAGGGTGATATCTATGAATAGATTATCATGGAATGTAAAACGAATTTGTAATAAATTGTTCGCAAATATGCCGGATGTAAAAGGTAAAATGATAACTAAAAACAAATCAATAGAATGGATTAGCTATGGGGATAGTATAACTTCGTCTAACGGATGGCAACCTGCAGTAGCAGAAAAATTAGGTTTGACACATGTGAATAGAGGGATTGGCGGAACAACTATAGCTGAAAATGGGTCGATTGCTTGGATCGATAAAAATGGAAATTATAAAGGTCACCCACCTGATCCCCAGCCAAAAGGAACGACAGAAATTTTGTCTAGTATGTGTAACAGTCAAAGAATCGATGCTACGATCCCACTTACTACTCAGTTATTAACAATAATGGGTGGGACAAATGACTTTGGAAGAAATATTCCTTTAGGTAATGGGTTGCCAACAAATAAACAACCTAACTTAGACGAATCTACATTTACTGGTGCTTTGTGTTCAATGGTTGAAAAAATACAATTAAGGCTACCAGACTGCAGAATTATTCTGATGACGCCTGTACCTAGATATCACGACGGAAAATATGAAGATAAAAATAAAGCCGGATTTTTAACATCTGATTACGCTCGCGCTGTAAAAGATGTAGCATCTTTTTACTCATTGCCTTGTATTGACCTATACTCTAATGTTGGCTGGAATCGAATGAACGGTGAATATTATTTAATTGATAGTATGCATCCGAATAACACAAAAGGATATAAACGTGTTTCGGAGATTGTAATTGGAGAGTTGGAAGTTTTACAGCAGGATGTGAAGTCAAAAATCCAAGACTAGTTCTTTGAAAGATTTAAAGTTAAAACTAAGTTGAGTAATCAGCTTCTATTTCATTTCGAAACATAAAATCAATTTTAAAAAACAGAGTTTGATAAAGGCGAATTTACACTTATACTTAAACCTAAAATTGAAAACTACGCCGAATTTTCTTCAGATTTACTGTGTGATGATGAAATAAAAATAGATCTCCAAAGTCAGCAATATGACTTTGGAGATCTATTTTTTTATTGTCTTTTCAATAATCGAGCGATATCTTTCAACTTTACTTTTTCACTGTAATACATGACTCCATTAACATAAATGCGGCTAGCAACACGTGTTAAAATCAAAATTGAAACGAGTAAAATTAATACACTAGCACTTATTTCTATAAAATTCATTTCTCCGCTTACAAATCTAGAAAATGCTACGAGTGGTGCAAAGAATGGAATGTATGAGCTAATTTGGATAAATGTACCGTTTGGATTTATTAATGCATTAATACTAACAAAGAATGCAGCTACAACTAATATTGTAAGTGGCATCAGAACCATTTGAAGCTCCTCTGTTCTAGAAACGACTGATCCAATTGCAGCGTAAAGTAAACCGTATAATAAATAACCTAGTAAGAAATAAACAACAAAAGCTATGATGGTTGAACTATCTAATGCCTCTAAATCTATTTTCATTCCAAAAAAAGATATCGCATTTGAATTCGCCCAGCCTAATAAATTGGCAAATAGAAATCCTAATCCTAGTACAACTAATTGTGCACAGGCTACAAAAAATACTGCAACGACTCTTCCGTATAGAGTAACGACAGGACTTACTTTAGGTAATAATACTTCCATTACTCTAGAAGACTTTTCAGCAACAATACCAGTAGCGATTGAGTTTCCATATATTAATAAAAACATATATAGTAAGAAGCCAAAAAAGTAAGCAATTCCGAATGTAGCCATAGGGTTTTTTAGAACTTCTTCTTTAACCTCCACTTTTTGCAATAACTTTGTTACAGAATCGGGTGATAACTTTAAGTTTTGAGCAGTTTTCGTTAAGTAATTTTGTTGCAATGTCATATTTAATACTGAAAGTACATCACTATTTGAGAACTTTTTATAAGTATATTGAATTGATGGGACATTGTTCTTTTCAGTGATGATAATTAATCCGTCTTTTGAGCCATCCTCAACTTGTTTTTTTACATCTATTTCATTACCTGGATTTCCATGCTCTATTTTAGCCGATTTAAGTGTTTTGTTTAAACTAGCAGGATCTAAAGGATAATTTACCGTCTGATTAATTAAAACAATTTTATCTTTATCCTTATTATTCTTTTCTGTACCAGCAATATAATTCTGTACTCCTAATACCCCAACGACTAATATAAATAAAACTACACTCATAATCATCGTTGCTTTTGCCATTAAACCTTCACGTAAATGAAATAAAAAGACCGTGCTAAATTTTCTCATTTATCTCGCCCTCTCTATAAAGATATCATTTAGTGTCGGCTCTAATAATTGAAATTTCCTTATAGAACCGATTTCCGACTTTATATGATCTAAAATCGTAAATGCTTCCTCATCACTTTTCACTTTTACGTAAATTCCCGAATGCTTTTGTTCATAACTTACATTTTTAGAAGCTAATAATTGTTTAATAGGCTCTATATCTTCTAAAATTAAATTTCTATAACCATATTCCTCTTTTAATCTACTTAAACTGCCTTCTGCGACTACATTTCCGTTCTTTAAAATACAAACATGTTCACAAAATGCTTCCACTTGATCCATGCGGTGACTCGATAATATTACTGTTTTCCCTTTTTCAATTTCTTCGGTAATAATTGATGCCATTAAATCCGCATTAACTGGATCTAGTCCACTAAAAGGCTCATCTAAAATAATTAACTCAGGATTATGTAATAAAGTTACAATTAGTTGAATTTTTTGTTGGTTACCTTTGGAAAGCTCTCCAGCCTTTTTATTTCGATAATGCGGTATTTCCAAACGATCTAACCAGTATGTAATTTCTTTATCGACTTCCTTGTTAGACATTCCTTCTAGTTTTCCAAAGTACTTTAGTTGATCAACAACCTTACTTTTTGTAAATAAACCTCTTTCCTCCGGTAAATAGCCGACCTTAACTTTAGTCGTTTTAAAGGGAATTCCTTCCCAATTTATTTCCCCATTAGTAGGTGTAAGTAGTCCTATTAACATTTTAATAGTAGTCGTTTTTCCTGCTCCATTTCTACCTAATAATCCTAGTACTCTTCCTTTAGGCAAAGTTAATGACAATTGATTAACTGCAATAGCATCTCCAAATTTTTTAGAAAGCTGTTTAATTTCTAAAGTCAACGCTTTTCCTCCTTCTAAAGTGAAAGTAAAGTACACTTAAACTTATTATCATAATATTTTTTAAATCGCTTATAAGATAAGCATACCGTTAAAAGAAATTTAATAAAAGTTAAATTTCTTTGTTAGTGTTTCTAGCTAGACTAATTTAAAAAAGAGAATGCCAATCTAGCATTCTCTTTCATGTCATCAATATGAAATACTACCTGATATAAGTAATCCTACCGTTACACTTAAAGTAAATAATAATGCTGCAACGGCAACATTACCCTCTTCAACTTTTTTAGCAAACGATATTTTCGGAAATAATACAAATTCAGCAATCCAATATGTAACCATTTGAGCTATAATGCCAACTAGGCTCCATATAATAAAGTCACCATAGTTAACTGAGTATTTTGCTGCAGACATAATGACGATTGCTAATCCGACTAATTTACCTGCTAATTTTAATGCGACGGCTATATTGCCATCATCTAATATTAATTTTTGCTCACTCATCTTAGTTGTAAAAGTAAACGCTAAAAATCCAATAAATAAAAGAATAAGTCCTGATCCTAAATATTGCAATGTACTAACAATACTATCCATTTAATATCTCATCCCCTTTATTTAAATTTCTTCTTCAACAAGCCCTACAGGCAAAAAACAACTTTCGTTTCCAGTAATGATATTTCCAGCACGCACGCCGATTGCACCATATTCTTCCTTAATTAAAAAACTACCTACTAATACATGTAAATCTAACATCCCGTCAGGAGTCATAACCTTACGCTTAGGTAAAGGCGAGTATTGTTGGTAGACCATCACTTGATTAGAGTAGTTATTCTGATTACTTTGCTGACTATGTTCACCATCATAAATCTTAATTGAATCTCCCTCACGTCCAAATGCAGGTTTCTCAATATATGGAAGTTTATGTTCGATAAAATAATCTGGCTCTAAAAAAGTTGGTAAAAAATAATTGCTAATGACTTCATGTTCTTCCACTGTAAAAACATCTGATTGTTCTATATGTAAGTTCCAAATCAATGCTTGAACAGCTTTAGACTGTAATAAAAACGAAGAGATAGGATTGAACATAATTAATTTCCCATCTATTACAAGCTGTAATAATGCCAACCCAATTTTTGTCCCATCTGAAGATTGATCAAGCTCTAGATGTTCAATTGGATAGGTTTGTCGGTAAAGAATATGTATTCTTTCCCCTTTAGGTGTATATAGTCCATCATTTTCAGTAATTTGTAAGTCTTCTAGTGAAATCAATTGACTCTTACCTTTGTATAGAGATTGAATATACTTAACTGTCTTCCAGTCTTCCTCATGGTCTCCGTGAGCCGTAAAAACAATCATCGGTTCATCTAAACCTTTAATACTTTTGTTTATGACGTGATTTATGGCACTAGATAATTTCATTTCACTTTCAACATTAGGATTTTTCACATTGAAGTAATCTGTAATATAGCCATTAACATGATGTGTTTCCATAATAAAAGTTGGCGTGTCACTATTACATTCATAATGTTTCCAACCATCCTTTGTGAGGGCAAGATCAATTCTTCTTATGATTCCTTCACTTTCAATCGTTTTATGACGTAAAAACGGAAGAATTTCCTTTGAATAACCAAGCATATAAAAAATATCATCTGGAAGCTGTCTCATTAAACGAGCCGTCTTATCATAAATTTTTCCAATTTGCTCAGTAACTGAATGAATTTCATCGACTTCACTTTTTGTAAAAGGATAATAATCTAATAAAGCATAATATGAATCTTGTAAATCTGCCCAAAAGTCTGGTAATCTTTTATATACTTCTTTTCGCTTTTGCTGATAATCATGTAAATTGACATTTTCCATTATTAACCACCAAATCCCCCAGATGAACCCTTACCAAACCCACTCTTCGAGGAAGACGAAGTATGTCCTGAAAAGCTACTAGAAGATTTATAGCTCTTATAAGATTTACTTCCATTTAACGCAGTTCTTGTTGGATAAAATATTCCTCCGTGATAATAACTATGGTAGTAATGACTAGAACTGTCATCACAAACCCAAACACCTTCGTCATCATCAAAATCCCAATCACGACAATCGTCATTTTTCGGTTTTTCTGGTCGATCCGCACTTTGAGAACTACAACCAGCTAGTGCACCTACTGCTAATCCACTCGTTAAAGCGATACTAACTTTTTTCATTAATAATGATGTTTTTGACATTTGGATCTCCTTTCCAGAATTAAATTAGTCTACTCTATACTAAACTACACTCAGTCCAACTGTATATAAAAACTAGTTTACGGTGAAAAATGAGAAACAAATTAAATATATTCATAAGTAAAGCTGTCTTATTCTATTCTTAATGAAATAAATACATACATTTCTAACCCAATCTTTGTTATATACTAATAGATATACAATTAATAAAGGAGTCCGTACAATGTTTAATACCGATAACATTTTTGTTCTTGAATACCGATTACTGGACGGCGAATTTACGCGTCCAATTTACCATTTTCCATTTTTATCAAAGGTCCAAATCTTTACTAGAAGATACTGCGACTATTTTATTTTAAATGGTTTCGTTTATGAGAACAAAGGCTCTTATATTGAAGAAGATCGTTATGTAATTGAAGTAGTTGAATCCGAATTAGAAAATACTCCTTATTATCATTTAAATAGACCATTAGGAATTGAAATTAGAGATGTTGATTCTTTTGAGGAAATTCATTTCTATGAAAGCGGAGATGAGTTAGATTTACTAACTTGGCTTCAATCAACCTATATTACAATCAATCAACAAATTTATGAGCAAACATCAAACGAAGTCGATCAAGACCGAAATACTTACGTTATGTATGTTAAACCGTTTAATGATTGAAAAACGAGGCCGTACTATTAGTCAGCATTACAGACAAATAGACGGTCCCTTTTTTATATTTAAGAAAAGCAAAATGGCGGTATCCTGGTAACTTTTTTCAATTAGAGTTGATACTATGCTCTCCATTTATAGATATTTAGTAGATTTCTTCACTTTTTTAGGCTATTTAAATGGTATTAGAGCATATTTATTAATTTTCCATTTCTGTGCATCTACCTTTGAACAATAATTTAGGCGAAATACCTTAACCGGTATAGGTAATTCCCTATCTAATTTGGCATTCTAGGAAATTTAATTGCAGTTTCACTAATTTTATTTGCAGTTTTGTTAAATTTAATTGCACTTTTACTGATTTTATTTGCAGATTCTCTATTTATATTTGCAGTTTCGGATTTCTTATTTGCACATTTCACAGTTTTATTTGCATGTTCAACCATCTCATTTGCACTTCGACTGTTATTTCAACTACTTTTCTTTATATACTTCCTATAAATATAAAAAGTAGGATGCCCTTTTGGGACACCCTACTTTTTTAATCTATTAATTGTTCAAGCTTTATTAAATCTTTACACTGAATTCCATTTTCCCAAATTTCTTCTTCATAATTTTGAATAAAGAAATCACGGGAAATAGTACTTATTCGAAAGCCACAATTTTTATATAACGCTAATTGATGTGTACTTGAATTACCTGTACATATCGAAATTTTAGAATAGCCAAGTTTTTTAGATTCACGGATACCAAAGTGAATTAAACTTTTACCATAGCCATTACCTTGAAAGGCTGGATCAATTGCAATATTTTTAATTTCAATCTCTTCGTTGGAAATTTCCATTAATACGATTATACCAACGAGCAAATGACGATCTACTATTTCATAAATATGACTCTTTTGAATATACTTATCTACCATTTCTTTCGATGGATCAGCAAGTAACAATAGACTCCAATGCTCTTTTGTAAGAAATTGAATTTTATTAATATGACTCATTGAATCACCTTACTTTTTTAGTCTCGCCTTTAAATAGTTAATCGTATCATTCGTAGACTTTTGTATCGATAGATTTGTAAATCCATGATTTCCATTCTTTAGAGGAATCAACGTAACCATTTTCGGATTTTTCTTAGCAAATCGTTTAGATTGACTAAATGGAACAAGCTTATCCCCTGTACCATGTACGATAAAGATTGGAACTTTTGTCTTTGCTACATATTGTATAGGACTCATCCGATTATATTCAGCAGTCATTTGATCGACGGTACTATTCATATATTTATCTACAATTTCCGAACTTCTTGAAGTAGGAGATTGATTCATAGTCGTTAAGTCCGAAATAGGATACCAAGCGATCATGTATTTAATTTTACTTTGTATATCAGGTTGAAGACCAGTTAATAAGGCTAAATGACCACCAGCAGAAGCACCTGCTAAACCAATTTGATTTCGATTAATTCCTAATTCAGTAGAATTATCGTAAATAAAATTAATCGCTGTTTTCACATCATTAACAGGAAAATTATACGAATAATTTTCTTTAGAATAAAGTGTATAGTTTATACTAATTGCGGTATATCCGTCATTCACAATTTCATTAAAAATCGTTTGCCATCTTTTGTTTAACTCTTTACTACCATATCTCCAAGAACCTCCATGTACAAATATTAACGTCGGTGCTGGACCATGAGCGTTTTTAGAGCGATATAAATCAAAAGTTTGTGGAACCTGAGCAGGATTTGTATAGCGAACATCTCTTTGCACAATAATATTTTTATTTACAATTACCTTCTTTTTGTGTTTATGAGGAAAACCATTAAATCCAACAAAGACAATAACAAAGATGACTACCGCTAAGATGATTTTCTTCAAACCAATTCACCTTTCTAATTAAAAAAGAGACTAACTCAATTATTTTCTCAATTCATTATTATGTGGTTTTACCTACATAAATAACAGAATTACGATAATGATGCTAGCCTCCATTATTTTATTTAATAACCGTCACGTATAAAATTCCCCAAACTAAAAATACTGCACAAACTGCAAATAATATTTTTGCCAACTTTTCCATCATTGAACCCCTACTACCTTATTTTAAATCCACTACTGTAACACCGATTCCGCCTTCTGAGGCTGCACCATATCGATAAGTTTTAACAGCTCTGTGTTTTTTTAAGTATTCTTGTACGCCTTGTCTTAGAGCACCTGTGCCCTTTCCATGAATGATATTAATTCGTGGATAACCAGCCAACAAAGCATCGTCAATATATTTTTCAACACGAATTAACGCATCTTCATATCTTTCACCTCTAAGATCCAGCTCAAGATTAACATGAAAATCCTTACCTTTTACTGAAGTAACCGTTCGTTCTTTTACTTCTTTAGGTGAACTAATATATTCGATATCACTTTCTTTAACCTTCATCTTAATAATACCGAGCTGAACTTGCCATTCACCTTCACTAATTTTATCAAGCAATGTCCCTTTTTGGTTAAAGCTAATTACTTTTACTTCGTCACCTTCACGAAGCTTCTTTTGTTTCTTTGGAGCCGCTTGAGGAATCGCCTTCTTAGGTGCATAAGGAATTGCCCCTTCTAAACGAGTCCTCGCCTCAATTAATTCATGATCTTTAATTGAAGACAGTTGGCTATTTTTAAGCTCTCTCAACTCTTTAATAATATCCTCAGCTTCTTGCTGTGCTACTTTAACACGCTTTTTCGCTTCTTCTTGAGCTCCGCGATATAATTCATCACGATGATCATAGAATTCCATCATTTGCTTTTGTAAATCTTTGAAAATACGTTCAGATTCTTTACGGAAGTCTTCTGCTTCTTTCCATTCTGTCTCTGCACCTTTTCGACTCGTTTCTAAAGATGCGATCATATTTTCAACTTCATTACTTTCTTCGCTTACATGATTTCTTGCTTTTTCGATAACACGATTTGAAAGTCCTAGTCTTCTAGAAATCTCAAACGCATTACTTCTACCAGGCACACCAATTAATAATCGATAAGTCGGACTTAATGTCTCAACATCAAACTCAACACTTGCATTCATAACTTGCTCTCGATTGTAGCTATATGCTTTTAATTCAGGATAATGTGTAGTTGCTACAACTCTTGCTCCATAATCGCTAACTTCATCCAAAATTGAGATCGCTAATGCTGCGCCTTCACCTGGATCAGTTCCAGCTCCTAATTCATCAAATAATACAAGACTATTATGATTTACATGTTTTAAAATATCGACAATATTAACCATATGCGAAGAAAATGTACTTAAGCTTTGTTCAATTGACTGCTCATCACCAATATCGGCAAACACTTGTTCAAACACACAGATTTCCGAACCATCTAATGCAGGAATTTGTAGACCCGATTGTGCCATTAAAACGCAAATACCAATCGTTTTTAAAGTAACTGTCTTACCACCAGTATTAGGACCAGTAATAACAATTGTTGTGTACTCTTTACCTAATTCAATATCATTAGCGACAACAACATCTCTTGGAATTAGCGGATGGCGTGCTTTTTTCAATTTAAAATATCGCTCGTTATTTAAAATTGGTTTACTCGCTTTAATAGCATGAGAGTAGTTTGCTTTTGCAAATAAGAAATCCATTTCAGCTAAAATCTTAACATTTTGCAATAAATCTTCTGAAGCTTCAGCCACTTGACCTGTTAATGCCATTAAAATTTTCTCTATTTCTTGCTCTTCTTTTACTTTAGCCTCTTGTAAACTATTGTTTAACGTTACAATAGCTTGAGGTTCAATAAATAATGTTTGACCAGAAGAAGACTGATCGTGAACAATTCCGCCATATGCATGTCTATATTCCTGTTTTACCGGAATAACGAATCGATCGTTACGGATTGTTACGATTGAATCAGATAACATTTTCTGAGCATTCGAGCCTCTAGTTAGACTTTCTAATTTTTCACGAATACGCGCTTCAGCAGTACGTACTTGTCCACGAATCATTCGAAGTGCCACACTAGCGTCATCTAAAACTTCACCATTATCACCAATAGCAGCTTTAATATTTTTATCTAGTTCTAATAAAGGAATGATTTGCTCACTTAATGATTCTAAGTATGGAATCTCTACTTCACTTTCTATTAATCCTTCAATAAAACGAATCATTTGGCGTCCAGCATATGTAACACCTGAAATCGCTATTAACTCAGAAGGTGAAAGCATTCCACCAATATCCGCTCTTTTAACTTGCATTCTTATATCAGTTAATCCACCAAGTGGAACATTTCCGCGTAGACGGATCACTTTTACTGCTTCGTCAGTTGATTCATGTAGTTCGACAACTTCATCATAATCCGTACTTGGTAAAAGGTTTTTAATTCGTTCTTTACCAAGTGAAGATGAAGCATGTTTAAGTAATTGTTCTTTTATTTTTTCGTACTCTAAAACTCTTAACGTACGATTCATACCCCGTACCTCCTTACACTCAATTACGTTTCCTTTCAATTAAACTTAAAAGTTCGTGTAATTCAAATGTATTTACAATATTTTCTCTTTTTAACCAAGCCTTCTTGGCCGCACTTACCCCTACAGACATATGCTCTAGCATATCAATATTATGTGCGTCAGTATTAATTGATAGCAACACACCAGCTTCACTGGCCATCATTAACATTTCTTTATTTAAATCTAGTCGATTAGGATTCGCATTTAATTCTAAAATTGTACCAGTTTCTTTTGCCACTGAAATTAATTCCTCGGCATTTACTTTGTATCCAGCTCGTCTACCAATTTTTCTCCCTGTCGGATGTCCAATCATGTTAACATATGGATTTCTCATTGCATTTTTTAAACGCATCATAATTGTATCTTCATCTTGACTAAAGCTCGAATGAATTGATGCAATAACAAAATCTAGTGAACGCAAAACATCATCCTCATAATCTAATGAACCATCAGGCAAAATATCCATTTCTACTCCATGTAGAATTGTAAAATCAGAGTATTTTGCATTAACACGCTGAATTTCTTCCTTTTGTTTCCATAAGCGTTCAGGAGTTAAACCATTAGCGACTTTTAAATATTGAGAGTGGTCTGTGATAACAATATATTTATAGCCCTTTGCACGGCAA
Source organism: Gottfriedia sp. NPDC056225 (assembly GCF_042267765.1). Taxonomy (NCBI): domain Bacteria; kingdom Bacillati; phylum Bacillota; class Bacilli; order Caryophanales; family Bacillaceae; genus Gottfriedia; species Gottfriedia sp. NPDC056225. The sequence continues at coordinate 19,759 of NZ_JBHJTJ010000010.1, forward strand.
ACATCTGCCATTTCTTCAATTGAATAGCCACCGTCACTCCATGTAGAATGCATATGTAAATCAGACTTAATATCTTCTAAACGAATTAATGGATATTCATTCGTAAATGTTGAAACTTCTTTCCCATCCTCTCGAATCTCAGGTGGAAAACAAGGCAAATTAAAATGAGCATAAAAGTCTTCTTCATTATCAAACGTTAAAACTTCACCAGTATTAACATTCTCAACACCATACTCACTAATTTTTTCATCGCGCTCTTTAGCTAATTGACGCATTGCTACATTATGATCCTTTGATCCAGTAAAGTGATGTAATGTAGTCGCAAACTCCTTTGGCCAAATAATACGGAAGTCAACTGAAATTTCATATTCAGCACCTTTTAAAACTAGAGAAACCTTTGTATCCCCTTGTGCAATTACTCGTACGATTTCCGGAATAGAAAGTAATTGTTGTTTAATACTTTCCGGTTTATCAGAAGCTATAATAAAATCTAAATCCTTAACAGTTTCACGGACTCTTCGTAAGCTTCCTGCTCTAGAATATTTGTCAACATCTTTCATTCCTGCTAAATAAGCTTCAATTTTATCAGCAATTGGTAATACATCAGCCAAAGGCAAACGCTCAGGCTGCTTACCAAATTCCTCAATTGACTCTAAAATATTTTTCTCTGTTTTTTTACCAAAACCAGCTAATCCTTGTAATTTACCATTTAAACATGCTTCTTTTAACTGCTCCATGCTCTCAATTTGTAATTCTTGATAAAGCTTGGCTACTTTTTTACCACCTAATCCAGGTAATCGAAGTAAAGGAAGTAAGGTTTTTGGTAAAGATTCTTGCAGTTCTTCTAAAACCGTACTTTTACCAGTTTCAATATACTCTAAAATTACCGCAGAAGTCCCTTTTCCAATCCCTTTAATTGCAGTAAAGTCATCGATTTGTTCAAGACTTCTTTCATCAGCTTCAAGTGCATTAGCTGCTTTACGAAATGCCGATATTTTAAAGGCATTCTCACCTTTAAGCTCCAAATATGTTGCAATTTGTTCTAATAGTTTAATTAATTCCTTTTTATGCATCTTAAGTCACCTACTTAATTTACGAATTTGAACTCATTAAAGTATTTCAGAACTTGAAATTCCATTCCAAAGTTCCATCAATTGATTTGATATAAAAGGTGTATGTTGCACCATAAAATAAGCGATATTGGACTTGTGTAATAAATCATGAACTGTATCGATTGGAACAATTAATGCTATAAATAAAGCTAAAATCGAAAATAAATAAACTTCGATAAAGCCTAAAATACCACCTAAAAAAGCATTCATTTGCTTTAAGACAGGTAACTGGAATATTCCATTTACTAATGAACCAATAAATGTGATTACAAGTCTTGTCCCAATAAATAACAGGGCAAAAGCAATAATTTCATAAGCAAATCCTTGCACATTTACGACCTGACTTCCATTTATGTGCATTGGAAATAATTTTTTAAGTGAAGTAGCGGTCTGCTCATAATAATGATAAGCTAAGTATAAGGATAGTAAAAAACCTAGTAATCGAACAAGGCTGCTAACAAATCCTCTTCTCCAACCTGTCAAAATTCCTAATACAAAAATAATAAGTATTATTAAATCAATCATTGTCATTCTGCTCACTTTTCAATTGTTTTTCTACTAATTTTTTGAGCATTTCAGCTCTTTCTTTTAATTTTACATAATCACTCACAATATTGATTGCTGTCAAAACGGCTAATTTATTTGTATCCAAAAATGGATTTTTTTGATTTATTTCTTTCATTTTATCATCTACAATTGAGGCAACATGACGAATATGATCTGTGGACTCGTTACCAGTAATTGCATAATGTTGCCCATAGATAGTCACATTTAGTTTTTGTTTTGATGAAGAATTGGACAACTTCATACCTCCAATCAGCTATAAACATTCTAACCTTAACTATAACATGAAATTCAGTACAATCAAAAGTATTGGAAATTATCTGTAACAAAGGAGAAATTTATGTCAAACACTGTATTAACAGTTTCCGAAGATACACTCTTAAAAATGAAATCACATTACCAAAATAGTCTTCAATCAAAAGTGCCACAAGGTGGAATTTTTATGGCCAAGCCAACGGGTTGTACAATCACAGCTTATAAATCAGGCAAAGTAATGTTCCAAGGCTCAAATTGTGATGCTGAGGTAAGTAAATGGCAAGGGAAATCGGCTAGCCAAACTCCTAAAAAGGTAAATCCTACAAATTCGAATTCAACTTTACCAAAAAACTTTTCAAGTCTCGCAGTTATTGGGAGTGATGAAGTTGGTACTGGGGATTATTTTGGACCAATGGCAGTAGTTGCTTCCTTTGTAGATCCGAGTCAATTCGAATTACTGAAAGAATTAGGGGTTAAAGATTCCAAAGAATTAACTGACGATGCCATAAGTAGCATCGCAAAAAAGATTATGCATGTCGTAACTTACAGTCTGTTAGTACTACACAATGAAAAGTACAACGATATGCAAGAAAAAGGCTATAATATGAACAAATTAAAGGCCTTATTACACAATCAAGCAATTCGAAATACCATTTCAAAATTAGAAGGAAAAACGTATGACGCAATTTTAATTGACCAATTCACTCCTCCAAATCTGTATTACGGATATTTAAAAGGCACAAAAGAAGTGATTCGTGATAAAGTACAATTTGCAACAAAAGCTGAAGGTCTACATCTTTCGGTTGCAGTTTCTTCAATTCTAGCTCGCTATGCATTTCTTCAACAAATGGACAAATTAAGTGAAAAGGCTGGCATGACCTTACCAAAGGGAGCCGGAGCAAAAGTTGACCAAGCCGCTGCAAAACTAATAAAATTAAAAGGTTTTGAAGCTTTAAGAAGTCTAACAAAATTACACTTTGCTAATACAGAAAAAGCATTAAAGATTTCAAAGAAATAAATAAAGAAAACTCGCCGATTGGCGAAGACAGAGGGGTAGTTGCACTTATACTTATACCTAAAATTGGCATCTACGTCGACTGATCTTCACCGTAGCCAATTTATACTTTCTTAATGTGTAAAAAAAGCTTTATTCTAAATGAAAAATTCATTTAGAATAAAGCATCTACTATAAATACAAGGAAACCTAATAGGCTAGCAACTTGTTTTTGTTTTTTATATCGAAGCATTGGTTTAGATAATAGAAATAAACAAATTAAAAAACCAAAAGGTACCGGCAACCAAAATAATCGAAAAGGCAGAGAAGCTAGTACATAATAACCGATCATTTGAAAACCAAGATTATTAACATCCCGCTTAATGGCATCTTTATAAACTGCTAACACTCCAACTAACAATCCAACATAAAGTAAAAAGACTAACATCAAGCCACCTCCAAGATTGTCCTACTAATAACCTATTCACCAAAGGCTTGTCTAAAGACACATAAAGAAAAATGTTTGTTCATATTCATAACATAGTAGAAACGAAGGAGGAGTTTTTAGATGAATAATTTATTAAACGAATTTAGTAGTCTAATCCAAACCGTTCCAAAAATCATCATATCTTTATCGAATACAAATTTTAAAACGAGCCCTAAAAAATGGTCGAAAAAAGAAATCCTTGGCCATCTTTGTGACTCAGCGACAATGAACCATAAAAGATTTATAGACAGATTATCCTCAAACGATGAACTCACTCTAGAACTTTATAAACAAAATTCATGGGTAGAACTAAATGATTATCAAAATGGCTATACAATTGAAGAAATTCTTACTTTATGGACTGCGCTAAATAACCGTTTCATAAATGTACTCTCAACTATTTCAGAAGATCAATGGAAACTACAATATAAAACTCAAAATGACGAAACAGTTACTCTAAGTTGGATATTTACAGATTATATTGAACATATGAAGCATCATCTAAATCAAATTTTAGGATAGGAAAAGATATTGTCATGAAATTTAAAGTGAAGAAAAATCCACTACTAGTCGTTTTAATTCTGAGCTTAATCCCAATTATTATTTCAGTTCCAATTATTAGCATACTTGAAGGCGATAGCGCTGGAATCATCATAAGTCTAGTTGTCTTTGTCTTTTTATTGCCAATATTGATTGTTCTAGCTTGGGCATTATTTCACACGTACCACGAATTAACAGAAACCGAATTCAAATCAAAATTTGGTTTTATTAAAATTAACATCCCATATAGCGAAATTAAGACCGTTTGCTTTTCAAATAATCCCGTTTCATCACCAGCCTGGACTTTTAAACGATTAAAAATCGAATACAAAAGATACGAATTTGCATTGCTTTCACTACCAAAAGATGAAGAGATTTTTCTACGTGAAATAAAAAAGCATTGCCCAGACGCGACTATTTTAAATCGCCAAAAAACAGAGGTATTTAGTTAATTAAATAAGAAAACTCACAAGGTATTCTCTTCCTTGCGAGTTTTCTTTGTTTTTTGTACTCGTACTCCTTTAAAAAGATTGGTCCATTAAAGGTCACAGTGTTTTATGAACAAATTTAAGCAATTTATGCACAAAAAACACTACTTTAAGAACAAAGTTCACAGGTTTATGAACATTGTTCAAATTTTGTTCGTATATCTCTACTCAAACGGAAATCACCCCACAAAAAAAGAAGTCCCATAAGTACAATGACTTACGAGACCTCTATTTACTAATTTAGTTATTAATATACTTCTCAAATACGTATCCGAAATCTTTAACTTTATATTGCTCTCTAGAATTCATTAACCATTCAAAAGCAGCTTCGTTAATTTCTTTGAAACTATTTACTAAACTATTCTCAGCTGTAGTAACACGACCTAATGTTGTAGAAGCAATTACAATACTTTCCTTAGCATATCCAAGTGCTTTTTCATTTTCATGGCTAATCTCGGCGATTGTAAGTAAGGCTTTATATAAATCCTTTAGGGCTTCAATATGTTTTTTATGAACATCAATTGAGAACTCTTTACCACCGATATGAAACTTAATTTCAACATCTAAATCAATTGTACCAGCAGTTTCAAGCACTACGTGTGAAATTTTATGTGTGTGATAATTATAACGGTGCAGCGTACGCTTCTTGCTAATTGCACTCGTACCATCTAAATGAATTAAAGCCTTATTTGTAAAGCAGTACTCATCTGATTTAGATTTTATTAAAAAATAAATTTTTTCATTATCTTCATGCATTACATAATCGTCAGAATCAACTTTGTCATAATTCTTAGGTTCAATAACACTACCAACATCACTTAAACCAAGCATATCTGCAGCAACTTTACCAAACATATATTACTCCTCCTCTTTTTAGTCTATGCATGGAATATCAATACTAAAGGAAATGAATAGCTGTTTCCTTCTCCATTTTATCACCCATTTATCTATTTCACTTCTAGACATAATAAGTATACATATTTATTTTCAAATAGTCTTTCATTATCCTTAATGTCAGGAAAAACTTCGACAGTTTCCATCTTGTCAACTGCATCTACAAATGCTCCAAGAATCATTTCCTTATCCTTTTTGATTTCTTGCTTCTTAAATATGGTTCCAATTGTAGAAATATTTGTCTGATGAGGCTGCTTGTACACCGTTTGAACCGTACTACTATTTTTAGCGCCTGTTGAAATAGTAGTATTCCATTCATAATTTCGTTCTGTTTCTGATTGAAGTTTTCGTTTAAATGAAAGATAAAATGATTTCCCTTTATCATTTTTAGAGATATACATGCCTGAATCTAAAATTGTCTTAGTTAGTTTTCCATCTTCATACACTTTCACTTTCATTTTAATCTCTTTTAACTGATTAACATTTCCAAATTTCAATTTATATAGTGCTATTTGATCAAGATTTTCCCCTATTCTCTTGACTACGTTTTTCTCATAATTAGTCATCTTATACGATTCAACAACATTATTTCCACTTGCAGTTAAATGGTTACTTATTACTTCCCGATTACAACTAACCAAAAAAACACATATGGCTAATATTAAAAATATTTTTTTCAATCAAAATTATCCTCCTTAATCTCATACTCCTAAAATTCTTACTATCACTGTATTCCCTGTTTTTCCGTTTTTTCCCTTTTTTGCTATTTTAATTTTATCATTGAACACTCCACCTGTTGCAGACTATAATTAGATGGTGACTGTTTAAATTCCGTTCTAAAAAGAACATAATTATATAAAAATGAAAATATAGAAAAGGTGTCGATCAATGAGTATTTTAACTGTAAAAAACTTAAGTCATGGTTTCGGTGATCGTGCGATTTTTAACGATGTATCATTCCGTTTATTAAAAGGAGAACATATCGGGCTGATCGGTGCGAATGGTGAAGGTAAATCAACTTTCATGAATATCGTTACTGGAAAATTACAGCCAGATGAAGGTAAGGTTGAGTGGTCTAAAAAAGTACGTGTAGGTTATTTAGACCAACATGCTGTTTTACAACCAGGAATGACAATTCGCGACGTATTAAAAAGTGCGTTCCAATATATGTTTGATATGGAAAATGAAATTAATGAGTTATATATGAAAATGGGAGACGCAACTCCAGAAGAAATGGAGAAAATGCTTGAAGATGTAGGAGTACTTCAAGATACTTTAACAAATAATGATTTCTATATTATTGATGCTAAAGTTGAAGAAATTGGTCGTGGTTTAGGATTAGAAGATATCGGACTTGATCGTGATGTAACTGAATTATCTGGTGGTCAACGTTCAAAGGTTCTTCTATCAAAACTTCTTTTAGAAAAACCAGACATCCTATTACTAGATGAGCCTACTAACTATTTAGATGAACAACATATTGAGTGGTTAAAACGTTATTTACAAGAGTATGAAAATGCATTTATTTTGATTTCACATGATATTCCATTTTTAAATAGCGTTATAAACTTAATTTATCATATGGAAAATCAAGAATTAAACCGCTATGTTGGTGATTATGATAATTTCAGAGCAATTCATGAGATGAAAAAATCACAATTAGAATCAGCATATAAACGTCAACAACAAGAAATCTCTGAACTGAAGGATTTCGTTGCTCGTAATAAAGCTCGTGTTTCTACTCGTAATATGGCAATGTCTCGCCAAAAGAAACTTGATAAAATGGACGTAATTGAGCTTGCACGTGAAAAGCCAAAACCTGAATTCCAGTTTAAACCGGCCCGTACTTCAGGTAAATTAATATTTGAAGCAAAAGATTTAGTGATTGGTTATGACGAGCCTCTATCTCAACCTTTAAATCTACGTATGGAACGTGGTCAAAAAATTGCTTTAGTTGGAGCAAATGGTATTGGTAAAACGACCTTAATGCGTAGTTTATTAGGTGATATTAAACCAATTTCCGGTGAAGTTGAACGAGGCGAATTCCTTCACATTGGATATTTTGAACAAGAAGTTAAAGGTGATCATAATAAATCTTGTATTGATGAAGTTTGGGACGAATTCCCTTCTATGACACAATATGAAGTACGTTCTGCACTTGCAAAATGTGGATTAACAACTAAACATATTGAAAGTAAAGTTGCTGTATTAAGTGGTGGGGAAAAAGCAAAGGTTCGTTTATGTAAGCTAATTAATCAAGAAACAAACTTACTTGTACTCGATGAGCCTACAAACCATTTAGATGTAGACGCAAAAGAAGAACTAAAACGTGCATTAAAAGAGTACAAAGGAAGCATTTTAGTAATCTGTCACGAGCCTGAATTCTATGAAGGTTTAGTTACGGATGTATGGAATGGTGAAAATTGGACTACTAAAGTATTTTAATCTAGATAAAGAAAGAGTCCGAAATAATTTTCGGACTCTTTTTTTATTTCGAATCTATATTCTAAAGTGAAATTTTTTGACTAAGCTGAGTAGTCCACTCACTAGGATGTTTTCTTTTCTTCGTACCTTTTGGCAATGTATTTATATACCCTATATGAAGAGCTCCTAATATTTTTCGATTTTCTGGAATCTCCATCTCTTTATAAAATTGCTTATCAAAAATATAAGGATTAGTTCGCCATACCATTCCAATATTCTTTTCCCAAGCCGCTAATTGTAAATTTTGAACAAACGCACAAGTTGCTCCGATTGCTTCTAAATTTCTCTTTTCATTGTCTGAATGATCTGTCGTTATGATTAAATGCATTGGTGTATCTATAATATATGACTTGAAAAATTCAGTCGATTTTTTAATTTTCTCAACTGTGTATGTTTCAGTTAATTCCATTCTTTCATAACTATCTACAATTTTCGAAGCATAATATTCTCTTTCTTTTTGCTCTGAAATCATAATGAATTGCCAAGGCTCTTCTTTACTATGGAAAGGAGCATAAGATGCTGCTTCAAGTAACTCCATCAAAACTTCCGTATTAATTGGATCTTTTTTTGTATCTCTAATTGTTCTTCTATTTTTAATAAAATCTAATATCGACATTGAACGTTATTCTCCTTAGTTTCTAAATAATCTTTATATTTATTATAAATGTAAATGATAATCATTTTCAATAATCTTTTCGTTTTTTAACTATTTTCTTAGACTTTGTTTTTTATGATCGTGAGTTTGTTAAATAATTACTACATAATTCCATATGTATTTATATGTAGTAAAGTTTGGAAGGACTGTGTTTAAGTTCAGATCAAAAAAGAAAACAGGTATTGGAGGATAATTTCTCCAATACCTGTTTTTATTACATTTCTTTTGGAGCACGAATGCCTAATAATCTTAATCCTTCTTCTAATATAACGGAAACAACTTTAATTAATGCCAATCTACTTTCAAGTTGATTATCATTGGTAAGAATATGTGTATTTCCATAATATTTATTAAAGCTTTGAGCTAAGTCAATTGTATATTTTGCGATTACCGACGGTTCAAATTGTTCAAAGCTACGTGAAACTTTATTTGGAAATTCAAGGATTTGCTTGATAATATCCCAACTATAAGAATCGTCAAGTCCCTCTTGTTTACTTACATCATACGATGTTGCTTTTTCTAAAATTGAATTTGTTCTAGCAATTGAATACTGTACGTAAGGGCCGGTTTCCCCTTCAAATTTTAACATCTGTTCAAGTGAGAATTCGATATTGTTCATACGATCATTTTTTAAATCTTGGAAAATGATTGCGCCGACACCGACCATTCTTGCAACTTCTTCTTTATTTTTTAATGTAGGATTTTTATCTGCAATATTTTGACTTGCTAAACTAATTGCTTCCTCAATTACCTCTTCTAAAAGAACAATTTTCCCTTTTCGTGTAGACATTTTTTTACCATTTTGTAGGATTAAACCAAATGGTACGTGAACCATATCTTTAGACCATTCGTACCCCATTTTGTTCAAAACTGTAAATACTTGCTCAAAATGTAGCGCTTGTTCTCCACCAACTACATAGACAGCCTTATCGAAATCGTAAGTTTCTTTACGATAAAGTGCTGCAGCTAAGTCCCGTGTAGCATATAAAGTTGCTCCGTCAGATTTTCTAATTAAGCATGGTGGTAAATCTTTTTCAGTTAATTCAACAACATCGGCACCTTCTGATTCGACCAATAGATTTTTCTGTTCTAGAAGATCAATTATTCGGTCCATTTTATCATTGTAGAATGCTTCTCCGTTAAAGTTATCAAAATTAACACCTAATAAATCGTATACTAACATAAATTCTTTAAGTGATTCTTCACGGAACCATTTCCATAAATGTAATGCTTCTTCGTTTTTCTCCTCTAATTGCTTAAACCAGCTTCTAGCATCTTCCTCAAGTTGAGGCTCATTTTCAACTTCTTCATGAAATTTAATATATAATTTTAAAAGCTCTTTAATTGGATTTTCTTTTACAGCGTCTTGATTACCCCACAGTTTATAAGCTACGATCAATTTTCCAAACTGTGTTCCCCAGTCCCCAAGGTGATTAATTTTTACTGCTTTATAGCCATTTTTTTCTGCAATTTTAGCAATTGAATTTCCAATCATTGTAGAGCGTAAATGCCCCATTGAAAATGGCTTTGCAATATTAGGAGAGGAACAATCAATCGCAACTGTTTTCTCATTTCCATCTATTTGGTTGCCATATTCCTTACCTTGACTGAGAACTAAATCAATGACTTGTTTACTTACTAGTTTTTTATTCAAAAAACAGTTTACATACGGACCGTTCGCTTCAACCTTTTCAATAAGCTCGTGTTTAATCAATGGTGCAACTTCATTGGCGATCATTACAGGAGATTTTCTTAATGCCTTTGCTAATTGGAAACAAGGAAATGCCAAATCACCTTGATCTGCATAATTCGGTTTTTCAATCAGTGCGTTGATTTCAGTTATGGTTAATGCTCCATTTAAAGCTTTTTCGATTTGTTCACTATACAAATTTACATAATTCATTTTTATCAGTCCTCTCTCAAAATAAAAAACCCGTCTCTATCATAAGAGACGGGTTTAAATAATCCGCGGTACCACTCTAATTGTTCAAATATATTGAACCAACTTTAAAATTTGTTAACGAGGTCTTCCCCGGCAAAGTCCTACTACTATTTCAGACCGCTTTTCCGAAGTGCGTTTCATCTTATTCGTCTATTAGGCTTTCACCATCCCTAACTCGCTTAAAGAATAAAAATAAGATTACTCTCTTCATCTAAAAATTTTCAATATTCATTTTTATCATTTAACCATATTCATTCTAGAATTTCAATATTAATCTTAATTTTGAACTCGTTGAATAGCACCTTTTGTTGACAACCTTAATAACATAGAAATTGAGGTGGAATTCATGAATAAAAAACCAATAACGTTAAGCCTTTGTATGATTGTAAAAAATGAAGAAGCTGTGCTTTCAAGATGTTTATCTTCTGTATCTACTATAGTAGACGAAATCATAATTATTGATACAGGTTCGACAGATAAAACAAAAGAAATTGCTAAAAAATTTACAAATTTAATTTATGATTTTACTTGGATAAATGATTTTTCAGCAGCTAGAAATTTTGCTTTTTCAAAAGCTACGAAGGACTATATAATGTGGCTTGATGCAGATGATATTGTTAATGAAGAAAATGCAAAAAAATTACTTAAATTAAAAAAGACATTGACTAAAAATGTCGATGCTGTTGGAATGAAATATCATCTTGCATTTGATGAAAACGGAAATCCAAGTTTTAGTTCTGTACGAAATCGAATCGTTAAGCGTGAAAGAAAATTTAAATGGGTTGGATTCGTGCATGAATATTTAGAAGTTTATGGAGAAATTATTCATTCAGATGCTGCAATCATTCACCATAAAGACAAAGAATACTCAGACCGAAACCTAAAAATATATGAAAATGCAATTGCTTCAGGTAAAGATTTAAGTCCCCGTGACAAATACTATTATGCAAATGAATGCGTTGATCACCAGCTATATGAAAAGGCAATTGAATGGTATGAATTGTTTCTATCTGAAGGAAAAGGTTGGTACGAGGATAATATTCAGGCTTGTGGAAAAATGGCAGACAGCTATCTGTTTATAAACGAATTGGAAAAAGCGATAAGTAGTTGTCTAAGATCTTTTTCATATGATGGACCACGAGGAGAAAACTGCTGTCGATTAGGATTTATGTATCTTCAACAAAGTGATTTTACACGCGCAATTACATGGTATAAGCTTGCTACTCTTGTTGATGTACCAACAACTAGTCCTTTTATAAACCAAGCATGCTACACTTGGTTACCAAACCTACAATTATGCCTCTGCTATAGTCGATTAGGAGATCAAGAGACCGCTAAAAAATATAATGATATCGCTGCAACCTACGTTCCTAATAATCCTTCTGTTTTGCACAATCAAGAATATTTCCGTACTTACTTTAAAAATAAATAAAACACCCCTAAAATTCATTCTTCCTCTTACTCCTTTACGAATAGCTTTATTTGGTTATTATTTTACTACTAACTAATGAGACGAATGAAGGACTTTATATTGTTAAATGAATAGTCGATTGCTGTTAGTATGTAGAATTAATTATTCAAGCCTATTCGATAGTTATAAATTTATCCAAATGAAATAGAAAAGGGTGATAATTTGATTACAGTTAGCTTATGTATGGTTGTACAAAACAACGAAGCTATAATTGAAAGATGTCTTAATTCTGTTACGAATATAGTTGACGAAATTATCATTGTTGATATGATGTCAAACGATCGAACAAATGAAATCGTAAGAAAATTTACTGACCAGATTCATCTTTTGGATGATGACGATGAAGTAGCTGCATTAAATTTTTCAAAATCATTGGCTACTAAAGACTATATTCTTTTACTAAATCCTAGCGAAGTTTTGCTTGAAAATGATCGTTTAAATCTCATCCATTTAAAACAATCACTACGAAATGAGATTTATAATATAGTTGTCGATTATCAAGTTGGATGGGATGAAAAAAATAGACAAAAGATTAGTAGGGTATTCAAAAGATTAGATTCAAATACTCCAACTATGAATTCAACAAATGAATATACTCCTGAATCTGTACAACTTACTAAACTCGTTATTACTGATCTACCTCTAACCCAAAGTACAAAAGAAAATCTTCAAATGTATGAACAAATGTTAAGTAACAACTTAAATTTTACTCCTATGGATTTGTTTTATTATGCAAAAGAGTTAAGTTCAGATGCTCAGTATGATCAATCAATTAAGTATTTCTTAAAGTTCTTAAGATCAAACTATGAATTTGAAGAACATAATATACTAACATGTAACTATATAGCTAATTGTTACCATGAACTCAATCTAAGTGAACTAGAAACTACTTGGTTATTAAGAGCACTTAAATATGGTAATACTCATCCTGAAACTTGTTGTAGATTAGCCTATTTATTTATGAATAAAAATAAAATGGATTCAGCAATTTATTGGTATAAAGAAGCAACACTAAACAAAGTAAACGAAAAATTAATTAATCACAATCCATCATGCACTTCTTGGCTTCCACATTTACAATTGGCTGTTTGCTATGACAGAATCGGTGAGTATTTCCTTGCAAACCATCACAATGAATTAGCTTATCAATTTTATCCAACTCATCCAAGTATTCTTTCAAATCGAGAGTATTTTTCAACACTCATAAATAAAGGCAGCTGAAGTTAACTCAGCTGCTTTTTATCATTTTTTCCTGATTAACATTAACATATAATATATTTCAAGATTAGTAGTTAATTGATTAAGATTAAACCCAAAACTATGGGCTAAGTGGACAACTTCTTCAAAAAACAACTTGATATTTACATCAACATTTATATTTTCATTCTTTTTCGAAATCATTTCAAATTGTTCAGGTGGGAATAGTGTATTTATTGTTAGCGGTGTAAAAAATCTAATCTGATCTTTTTTTAGGATCCCAGCGTGAATATAGTTCCATTGACCTTGTAGTAATTGAAAGAGCACTTCTCCATGTGAGACGTTCGGGACTCTACAAATAATTGAGCCCTTTGGTTTTAATAGTTTAGTGATTTCTTTTATATAATTCCAAGGATCTACAACTTGATTAATAATATTATCAATTATTACTAGATCAAAAAACTCTTCAGGATAGCTATCTGGCACTTCGTTAATAGCGATTGAATCCACCCTATTATAAAATTGCAATGCAATTGAGGATAATGCCGCATCAGTTTCTGTACCATATAAGTCGCACTTATATAGATTTTTTATTTCGAGACCTGTTGCTCCAGCTGTACAGCCTAGCTCTAATATATTTTTAACACCATTTGGTACCAAATCAATAATATCATTTTTTGGATACCCTATATCAATTAAATTATTTCCCCATTTTTCAATATATTTCATTCTATTTTCTATATATAGTTGTGTAATATTTATATCACTATTTCCATTAAATGTCATATGCCCGTAATGATGAACAAATGAATCTAATGCAATATGCATTTCAAATCCTTCTAAAATAGTTCTTAAACAAATATCATCATCTTCAAACGAACCTAACTTAAACCTTTCATCAAATCCAATTAATTTTTCTATTAATTCCCTTCTTACTAATAAACAAAAACCTACTAATCGTAGCGCTTGCTTAGACATACCTTTTACGCTTGCACAATACCTTAATGAAAATTCATTAATTTCCTGATCGTTTTGATAATCAACATTGATTCGTTGCAAACCACTTACATAATTACTAACCGGTCCAACCATTCCAATCTTTTCATTACTGTACAAAAGTTTAAGCATTGCTTCTAGCCAATTTTCTGTAACAATCGTGTCATTATTTAAAAATAAAATATTTTCACCGGTTGCAACTTCAATTCCTTGATTACAGCCTTTAGCAAACCCCATATTTATCTCATTAAAGATTGTAATAAAGGAAGGTTTACTTTTTAAATATTCTCGTGTTCCATCTGTCGATCCATTATCAATAACTATAATTTCAACTTCATCTTCTTTTGTATACTTTGCAATGCTTTCAAAGCATTTTTTCGATACTTCGAGTTGATTATAAGTTAAAATAATTATACTAGTTTTCATTGTAAGCACCTTCTTAAAATCTCACTCTTTCAATTTATGCCTCTTAATTTTCCAAATGACACATACATTAATTAACATATTCAAAAGTAGATTATTTGGTTAGTACAAATTCAATACTAAAGCTAATAAAAAAAGTCCTCATTCACTATTCGAATAGATTACTATTGAATAATTAATGAGGACGGTCGTTATCTCATGATAGACCAATTATCACTAAGTGTGATTGTTAAACAATACGGTGAACTGACCAACTTATACCTGCTGTATTGTTCCCACCTAAAGTAAGCGGAATTGTTAATCCGTCTGCATTGTAGAATAGACCAATCACATCTCCCGCAGTTAATTGTAAGTCTCCAGCAATTGTGACAGTTCCATCACCAAGAATAGCTCTTAGAGTAAGGACTAATGCAACATTTACATCTAAGATTGGTATTAATCCACTTAACAAATCAGCTGTTGTAGGTGATGTTCTACGGAACACAAATGAAGGATTGACTCCTGCTCCAAGTGATACTGATATAGTTGCAGTTGTAGAGTAGCTAATTGTTGCTTCAAAAGTATAACGTCCAGTTGTTGGAACAGTGAAATTGCCATTCGTTGGGTTAAACGTTGTACCATTGAAAAATGGATTTGCAACACTCCATCCTGTTAACTGAGTAGAAGTAGAAGTACTAACCGTCGGTAAAAATGCCGAAAAGCCGTCAGAAAGTACATTTGGACCTGTTGCTCCCGTTGAACCTGTCACGCCTGTTGAACCTGTCACGCCTGTTGAACCTGTTACGCCTGTTGAACCTGTTACGCCTGTTGAACCTGTTGCTCCTGTTGCTCCTGCTGGACCTGTTGCTCCGTCTGCTCCTGTTGCTCCTGCTGGACCCGTTGCTCCCGCTGGACCTGTCGCTCCATCTGCTCCTGTTGCTCCCGCTGGGCCTGTTGCTCCCGCTGGGCCTGTCGCTCCGTCTGCTCCTGTTGCTCCTGTTGCTCCCGCTGGACCCGTTGCTCCCGCTGGACCTGTTGCTCCCGCTGCGCCTGTCGCTCCGTCTGCTCCTGTTGCTCCTGCTGGACCTGTCGCTCCATCTGCTCCTGTTGCTCCGTCTGCTCCTGTTGGACCTGTTGGGCCTCCTGAAGGACCTGTTGCTCCCGCTGGACCCGTTGCTCCCGCTGGACCTGTCGCTCCATCTGCTCCTGTTGCTCCTGCTGGACCTGTCGCTCCATCTGCTCCTGTTGCTCCTGCTGGACCTGTCGCTCCGTCTGCTCCTGTTGCTCCCGCTGCGCCTGTCGCTCCGTCTGCTCCTGTTGCTCCCGCTGGGCCTGT
Source organism: Gottfriedia sp. NPDC056225 (assembly GCF_042267765.1). Classification (NCBI taxonomy): domain Bacteria; kingdom Bacillati; phylum Bacillota; class Bacilli; order Caryophanales; family Bacillaceae; genus Gottfriedia; species Gottfriedia sp. NPDC056225. The sequence continues at coordinate 35,576 of NZ_JBHJTJ010000010.1, forward strand.
CGCTCCGTCTGCTCCTGTTG
>NZ_JBHJTJ010000010.1:35693-36251 GCF_042267765.1 Gottfriedia sp. NPDC056225
GCCTGTCGCTCCGTCTGCTCCTGTTGCTCCCGCTGGTCCTGTCGCTCCGTCTGCTCCTGTTGCTCCCGCTGGACCTGTCGCTCCGTCTGCTCCTGTTGCTCCCGCTGCGCCTGTCGCTCCGTCTGCTCCTGTTGCTCCCGCTGGGCCTGTCGCTCCGTCTGCTCCTGTTGCTCCCGCTGGGCCTGTCGCTCCGTCTGCTCCTGTTGCTCCCGCTGGGCCTGTCGCTCCGTCTGCTCCTGTTGCTCCCGCTGGGCCTGTCGCTCCGTCTGCTCCTGTTGCTCCCGCTGGGCCTGTCGCTCCGTCTGCTCCTGTTGCTCCCGCTGCGCCTGTCGCTCCGTCTGCTCCTGTTGCTCCCGCTGGGCCTGTCGCTCCGTCTGCTCCTGTTGCTCCCGCTGGGCCTGTCGCTCCGTCTGCTCCTGTTGCTCCTGCTGGGCCTGTTACTCCGTCTGCTCCTGTTGCTCCGTCTGCTCCTGTCGCTCCGTCTGCTCCTGTTGCTCCCGCTGGGCCTGTCGCTCCGTCTGCTCCTGTTGCTCCGTCTGCTCCTGTTGCTCCTGCTGG